>NZ_LZHB01000023.1:0-178926 GCF_001690345.1 Gilliamella sp. Gris3-2 | reverse complement strand
TGATTCGGTGATTGTTTCGGTGTTGAATGCTATCACGGACAGGCATTTACGCTGGGGCTTTCCTAAATGCTTTAATCGTATCAAAAAGCTCGGCTATAAATGGAATCATAAACGGGTATATCGGGTGTATTGTGAATTAAAGCTTAATCTCAGGATAAAGCGTAAACAGCGCATTCCTCCACGAAGCCCAGAAAGGCTATCAGCACCCAATAAACAAGGTGAATGCTGGTCAATGGATTTTATGAGTGACAGTAGTCGTAATCAGCGTCGCTTTAGGACATTCAATGTCATCGATGACTTTAATCGTGAGGCGTTAGGGATTGATATTGCAGTAAGCTTACCAGCAGGAAGGATTACCCGTTACTTAGACAAACTGGCCGAATATCATGGGTATCCATTAAAAATACGGGTCGATAATGGGCCAGAATTTACAGGAAAAACCTTTATAAACTGGGCTAAATCACATAATATAACCATTGATTATATCCAGCCCGGTAGTCCTTATCAAAATGGCTATATTGAACGATTTAATCGTACCTATCGTACTGAAGTACTCGATTTATATCTTTTTAACAACTTAGCACAAGCAAGGAAAATAACCGAAGAATGGTTAACGATTTATAACACCGAAAGACCGCATGAGGCATTAAATAACATGACACCGATTGAGTATAAAACACTAAAACAAGCAGCATGATTTTCTACGTGAGTTGTGTACTAAGTTTGGGGTATTTACACCAACGTTTCAACTCAAACGTCAGATTAAGTAAAGACTATTACAGCTTATGCCTATTGGTATAATCATAAACGATTACATTCTTCGTTAGGCTACTTGCCTCCCGTTGAATTTAAAAAACACTTACCCCTTAATTTTTTGTTTGAAAATGTGTTGCCATTCCAACCTTATCAAAATGGCTATATTGAACGATTTAACCGTACTGAAGTACTCAATTTATATCTTTTTAACAAATTAGTACAAGCAAGGAGAATAACCGAAGAATGGTTAATGATTTATAACACTGAAAGACCACATGAGGCATTAAATAACATGACACAGCCGAATATAAAACATTAAAACAAGCAGCGTAATTTTCTACATTAGTTTTAACTATGCGGTATCAAAATTTCCAAAATATACAAATAAACGTACAAAGTGGTGTGATGAGTAGTTCTTCGCTGTTTTTGAATCTGGATATAATAAGATAAGTTTTTATTTTTTTTATTATTGCTATAACTGATAAAGTGTTCGAAAGTGGTTAATGGCGCACCCGAAGGGATTCGAACCCCTGACCGCTCGGTTCGAAGCCGAGTGCTCTATCCAGCTGAGCTACGGATGCGTTTTGAATTTATTTAAAATGGTGCATCCGAAGGGATTCGAACCCCTGACCGCCCGGTTCGTAGCCGGGTACTCTATCCAGCTGAGCTACGGATGCGTTTTGAATTTATTTAAAATGGTGCATCCGAAGGGATTCGAACCCCTGACCGCCCGGTTCGTAGCCGGGTACTCTATCCAGCTGAGCTACGGATGCATATTTTAATTTATTTAATGGCGGTGAGAGAGGGATTCGAACCCTCGATGCAGCTTTTGACCGCATACTCCCTTAGCAGGGGAGCGCCTTCAGCCTCTCGGCCATCTCACCAATGTATTATGATTTTGCTTTAACAACAAAATCATAATGTGTGGCGCACATATTACGTTTTACAAAAAATAAGTCAAACATTTTTTTGCTTACGCGTGCTAGTTGTTTATTTCCTGCCCAATATTACCCTATGGACTTAGGTATTTCATCATTTGCTTCTTGTGGTTGATGAATTTTGTTATATATTTCTTCCCTATGAATAGAAACTTCTTTAGGTGCATTAATACCTACTCTGACTTGATTTCCCTTCACGCCCAAGATGGTAATAACTACATCATCACCAATTATTAGTGTTTCACCTACTCTCCTAGTTAAAATTAACATTAGATCTCCTAATATCAGTTAAGTATATATCCAAACAATTTTAATATATAGCTTTATCAGCCCCCATCAATAAGACGGGATTTTACAGAAAACTCTAATATTCAATTAACAAATATTTTGAGTCTATCTGGCTAATTTGCTTGTAATTTATTACTGATTTCCTTTTTCACAGAAGATAACGCTTCTGGTAATGCCGAGAGATCCATTCCACCTGCTTGAGCGAAATCAGGTCGCCCACCCCCTTTACCGCCTACTTTTAATGCTAATTGGGAAACCAAATCTCCTGCCTTAACTATATTGACTAAGTCATTGGTTACACCTGCAGCTAAATTGATCTTATCATCATTGACAGCGGCTAAAATTATTACACCTGTCTTTAATTGATTTTTCAGATCATCAATCATAGTCCGTAATAATTTTGCTTCAACATTATCAAGTTTAGCAATTAGTAAATGTTTATCATTGATTTTTTCACATTGATTAAGTAATTGTGCACTTTCTTGGCTAGCTTTCTGTGCTTTTAGTTGTTCAATTGTTCTTTCAAGCTGTTTAGTTTGCTCGATCAATTGCTCAATGCGCACTAAAACTGCCGATTTGTCACTTTTAGTTAGTTGTCCAATTTGAGTTAATAAATTAGATTCATTATGGATCAGATCCATTGCATTTTGCCCTGAAGTTGCCTCAATACGGCGTACACCAGAAGCTATGCTTGATTCTGATATTATTTTAAATAACCCAATATCACCAGTTCTATTTACGTGAGTACCACCACAAAGTTCAATTGAAAAATCGCCCATTGTTAGAACTCTAACGATATCTTCATATTTTTCACCAAATAAAGCCATAGCGCCTTTATCTTTAGCTTTATCAATTGGCATTAGCTCAATATCAACAGGTAAATTACGACGAATCTGTTGATTTACTAAGTTCTCTATTTCAATAATTTGTTCTGGCGTAATGGCTTGATTATGTGAAAAGTCAAAACGTAAATAGCTATCATTAACTAGAGACCCTTTTTGGTGGACATGGTTGCCTAAAATACGTTGTAAAGCCGCTTGTAATAGATGCGTAGCTGAGTGATTACGTCGAATACGTTCACGCAACTCAACATCAATAGCAGCAATGACATTATCACCAACTTTTAAAGAGCCTTTTATAATTTGACCAAAATGACCAATACTTTTACCATATTTTTGGCTATCAAAAACACTAAATTCAAGATTAGCCGCAGTTAGTAAGCCTTTATCACCAATTTGGCCACCAGACTCTCCATAAAATGGTGTTTTGTCTAAAACGACAATAGCTTCATCACCTGCGTTAATATTTTCGACTTTTTGGCCGTTTTTAAATATAGCAATAACTTTTCCTGATGATTCTGTTGCTTGATAACCTAAAAATTCAGTTTTATCATCAAGCTTGATAACATTACTATAATCAACATTAAATGAGCTTGATTCGCGAGCTCGCTTTCGTTGCTCTTCCATGCATTGGTTAAAGCCATCTTCATCGATAGTAATGTTTTTTTCACGACACACATCTGCCGTTAGATCTAATGGAAAACCATAAGTATCATAAAGTTTAAATGCGATATCTCCAGGTAAAACTTTCCCCGTTATTTTGGTTAATTCCTGATCTAATAAAGATAATCCTCGTTCAAGAGTCTTTAAAAATTGC
Source organism: Gilliamella sp. Gris3-2 (assembly GCF_001690345.1). Lineage (NCBI taxonomy): Bacteria > Pseudomonadati > Pseudomonadota > Gammaproteobacteria > Orbales > Orbaceae > Gilliamella > Gilliamella sp. Gris3-2. The sequence goes on along the minus strand of NZ_LZHB01000023.1, from coordinate 175,288 downwards.
TCTTCTTCAATTTTAAGTGCATTTTCGACTAGTTTTCGATTTTTTTCTAATTCAACCGCTGCGCTTCCCATCACACCAATTAATGGTTTAACTAGTTTATAAAAGAAAATGTCTTTTGTTCCTAGCATATGCCCATGACGCACTGCGCGTCGAATAATGCGTCGTAGTACATAGCCTCGCCCTTCGTTTGAAGGTAAAACTCCATCTGAAATTAGGAATGCACAAGAGCGGATATGGTCGGCAATAACGCGTAGCGATTTATTTTCTAAATCTTTAGTCTGAATAACGTTAGCAGCATCATTAATTAATTTCTTAAACAGATCTATTTCATAATTAGAGTTGACGTGCTGTAGCACTGCAGCAATACGTTCTAGTCCCATACCAGTATCCACAGATGGCTTAGGTAATGGTTCCATTGTTCCATCGGGATGGCGATTAAATTGCATAAAGACAATATTCCAAATTTCTATAAATCTGTCACCATCTTCTTCTGCGCTACCAGGAGGTCCTCCCCAAATGTGATCACCATGATCATAGAAAATTTCGGTGCAAGGACCACAAGGGCCGGTATCACCCATCTGCCAGAAGTTATCTGAGGCATACGGAGCACCTTTATTATCACCGATACGAATTATGCGTTCTTTAGGGATACCGATTTCTTTTTCCCATATTGCATATGCTTCGTCATCTGTCTCATAAACGGTAACGGTTAACTTCTCTTTAGGTAGGTTAAACCACTCTTTGCTGGTCAATAATTCCCATGCAAAATGTATTGCATCATGTTTAAAGTAGTCACCAAAACTAAAGTTTCCTAACATCTCAAAAAATGTATGGTGTCGAGCAGTATAACCAACATTATCTAAATCATTATGTTTTCCACCAGCACGGACGCAACGTTGCGATGTTGTTGCTCTAGTGTAAGAACGCTTATCAACACCAAGGAATACATCTTTAAATTGATTCATTCCAGCATTAGTAAATAATAATGTTGGATCATTGTGTGGAACAAGGGAACTACTTGCGACAACTTCATGTCCTTTGCCACGGAAAAAGTCAAGAAAACTTTGACGAATTTCTGCAGTACTTTTCATTTATGCTTCCATATAAAACGATAGATTTTTAAACATAGTAATATACCCGTTACAACTAAAGTTGAAAAGTAAATCTTCCTAAATTGGAGTGGAGCTAACTAATATTTATTACAAGTAAATAGGGATAAAATAAAAAAGAATTAATGAGCTTTATTTGTAATAGGCTTTAAATTATATATTTCGTATTCTAGATATTATAATTATTTAAGTCAACAAATCGTAAGCAGCTTTAATATCATCTTGTGTATAACCTCTAGCAACTAAAAACTGAATAGCTTTTTGTTTTTTATTGTTATTTTCTGGTTTGATTTGTTTTATCTTTTTTAATAATTGTTTATATGCAAGGTTTTCCCAGTTGATATCAGATGTTTGCAATAGCTGATGGCTTAAGTCAACAGATAACCCCCGTTGTTTGAGTTCCATTGCAATTTTATACTTTCCGTAGCCTTTATTGGCACGCATAACAATATATTTTTCAATATAGTGGGTGTCATTTATCCAATTTTGATTAATACAATATTCAACCACATCTTGTATTTCAGCTTTTAGGGTACTCAATTGGTCATGATATTCATCTTCTGTACTTTGTAGCTTTTTTGCAAAAAAGAATATCATTTTTTGGCTTAGTTCATACGAAGAGTGATCGCGCTGTGCAAGTAATTGCACAGCTTTATTTAGGATTGATTTATTGAGTTTTTTTTCATTATTCAATGCTGTCATTTTCTAATGAAGTATCGTCTTCAGGTGCTGTAAAATCTGCAGGGCTATTTAGTAATAAATCACGTAGTTTTGTTTCGAGCTCTTTTGCGATTTCAGGATGTTCTTGTAAAAACTTAATTGAGTTAGCTTTACCTTGTCCAACTTTTTCGCCATTGTAGCTATACCATGCACCAGCTTTATCAACTAACTTATGTTTAACCCCTAAGTCAATCAATTCGCCTTCTTTAGAAATACCACAACCATAAAGAATCTGGAATTCTGCTTGTCTAAAAGGTGCTGCAACTTTATTTTTAACCACCTTAACGCGAGTATCACTACCAATAATATCTTCGCCTTCTTTCACAGAACCTGTGCGACGAATATCAAGGCGAACAGAAGCATAGAATTTTAGTGCATTACCGCCTGTTGTTGTTTCTGGGCTACCAAACATAACACCAATTTTCATACGAATTTGGTTAATAAATACAACTAAACAATTTGCATTTTTGATATTCGCAGTTAGTTTACGTAATGCTTGTGACATTAAGCGAGCTTGTAATCCCATATGAGAATCGCCCATTTCACCCTCAATTTCAGCTTTTGGAGTTAATGCTGCGACTGAGTCGACAATAATAACATCAACAGCACCAGAACGAACCAAAGCGTCGCAAATTTCAAGGGCTTGCTCTCCTGTATCAGGTTGAGAAACTAATAAGTCGTCAACTTGAACGCCTAATTTAGCTGCATAAATTGGATCGAGTGCATGTTCAGCATCAATAAATGCACAAGTCTTACCTTCTTTTTGAGCTTGTGCTATGACTGATAAGGTAAGTGTTGTTTTACCAGATGATTCTGGCCCAAAAATTTCAACAATTCGACCCATTGGTAAACCGCCAATACCTAGAGCAATATCAAGACCTAAAGAACCTGTAGATACAGCATCTACATCTAACGTTTGGGTGTCCCCTAAACGCATAATTGAACCTTTACCAAATTGTTTTTCGATTTGACTTAATGCAGCAGAAAGTGCGCGTTGTTTGTTTTCGTTCATATTATAAAATTCCAATGAGTTAGGATTGGTAATATTATACTGTATTGTTATACAGTATCAAGTTTTTTTCTCAACAATTATTTAGTTAACTATGGAAATTAAGACACAAATTTTATGGATGATTTGTTTTATGTAATAATTGAAACTAACAAATGGTGATGAAATATTGATATTCAAGATTAAATTTATTGAATTATTTTGTTAATTTTATAGCTGTGAATTTTTATCAAACCTAAATTAATATTGATTATTTTAGTATAATGAAAAGAATAACGCATTTTATAAAGATTATATTTGATAATAATCAAAACCCACTAATTTAATTTAGTAATACTTTCATAAAAAAATGTCATTTGATATGATTAGCTTTGGAGCTAATATAACCAACTTTTATTCATTAAAATATTTGTTCTTCAAGAAACTATTTAATAATAACTCATTAATTTCATACTCAAATGTTATATTACTCTGAAATATTTATTTAGGTTAAAATATATTTCGAAATAAAGGAAAACAATGACCATTGATAAACAACATTATGTTTTATGCTCACACTGTGATTTGGTCATAGAATTGACTGATATAACAGTAGGGCACAAAGCTGTTTGTCCACGCTGTAATACTACATTAGCTAAAAATAGTAGCAATATGAAATTTAGAGCTGCTATGTATGCAGCTTGTTCATTAATTATGATTATTGTCGCCTGCGGCTTTGTCTTTATTGATATCCGAATTGTAGGAAATTACATTGGCGTTAGCGTATTAGATATTCCTAAGACCCTTTATTTTGATAAATATAGCTATGTTTCAGCGCTTTTTATTTTATTTGTTTTACTTTTCCCTATATTCAATTTATTAATCATCGTCCTGCTTTGCTCCAGAATTCAATTAACAAAATATCGCAAACGCGATCTACTTATTGTTTATGAAAAATTTCAACATTGGTGTATGCCGGAAATCTTTCTTACTGGTGTTTTGGTCAGTTTTGTTAAATTAATGAGTTATGGCAGTATTGGGGTCACTGGTACGTTTTGGGCGTTTTGTCTATTTGTCTTTTTTTATATAAAATCTTTAGTTATTTTCTCGCCTGAAGTAATTTGGAACGAAATTCATCGTAATAACTTTGCTGTTAATTCATTGAAAGTTGGAAAAACAGGAATTAGTCAAAATCTAAAATTATGTAATTGTTGTCAGGCTATATTACCCATACATTATAAAAAATGCCCTCGATGTAAACAAAAAAGTAAAATTAGGGATCGTGATAAAATACAATGGACTATAGCTTTATTAATTACTTCATTAATTCTTTACATTCCAGCTAATTTATTTGGAATTATGATAACCGTTGTTTTGGGGGCTGCATCAACTTCAAATATCATGGATGGAGTTATTTATATGTGGCAAGCAGGTGATGTACCTGTTGCTCTTGTTATTTTTCTCGCTAGTGTTGTTATACCAATTTTAAAAATTATTTCACTAAGTTGGCTTTGTTATTTTGCATTAGCAGTAAAACGAAAAAATAAGAATAATTGTTTAAAAATGAAAAAATTATATAGTGCAGTTGAGTTTATTGGTAAATGGTCAATGATAGATATATTTGTTGTTTCTGTCGTTTGTTCTTTAGTGAGAAATCAGCAAATGATGGGTGTTTATCCTGATATTGGCGTTACATTCTTTGCAACTGTCGTTATTATCACAATGATTGCATCACAAAAATTTGATCCTCGTTTAATTTGGGATCGTCCGCAAAATAGAAAATAGATTAATAGGAACAATATGGCAACATCAAGTAAATTGGCAAAAATAATTAAAATTAGAGCTATTTCAGCAATATGGATTATTCCCATTGTCACTGCAATTGTTGGTCTATGGATAATCTACTCTCATTATGCTGATAGAGGTACCTCGTTCACATTACTTGCAAAAGACGCAAGTGGCATTGTTGCTGGCAAAACGGTAATTAAAAATCGCAGTGTTGATGTGGGTATAGTCGATGAAGTGACTTTATCTGATGACTACCAGCAAGTGGTTATAAAAGGCCGTGTTTATAGCGATATGGCTCCATTGCTGAAAAATGATTCGATTTTTTGGGTCGTCAAGCCAGAAATTGGTCGTGATGGGGTAACGGGATTAGGTACTATTTTATCGGGTGTCTATATAGAATTAGCCGCAGGGAACGATAATCATAGTTTTCAAAATAAACCTTTTGTGCTTTCTGATGCGCCTCCGTTGTCTGATCCTAGTATCAAAGGTATTCGTCTAAAATTAGAAAGTGAGCAAAATGGTGTGATTCCTCGAGGGGCAGCTATCATGTTTCATGGTTATCGTGTAGGGAATGTGGAGACCTCGGAATTTGATGTTGAATCGCGTAAGATGAAATATCAAATTTTTATTACTAAACCTTATGATGTGTTAGTAACACAAAACGTACGATTTTGGAAAGAAGGAGGTATCAATTTAACTCTTTCATCTCGAGGTGCAAGCCTGGATGTCCCTTCTCTGGATGTATTAATGTCTGGAGGAATTAGTTTTGATTTACCCGAAGGCTCCAAATTAGGTGCACCCGCTGAGCAAAATGCAGTTTATACATTATATGAAGATAAAAAATCTATCCAAGATTCGCAATATACTGAATATAAAGAATTCCTTATTATGCTTTCTGATTCTATATCGGGGTTAACAGAGGGAGTACCAGTTGAATATCATGGTATTAGATTAGGAACAGTGTCTAAAGTACCATTTTATACCGCTGAAATGTTAGAAAAATCATCAATTTTAAATAAAAGGGTGCCGATATTAATTAGGATAGAGCCTGATCGTTTATCTGAATTAGTTGATGAGAAAATCGATATTGCCGCTTTGATAATGAAAGAACAAAAAAATGGGTTAAGAGCGTCATTAAAAACTTCAAATATGTTCACTGGTGCGCTATATATAGATCTTGATTTTTATCCTGAGTTAAAAAATAAGTATGATCCACAACTAGCGAAGCAGTTTGGTTACGATACAATTGAGGCTACTTCGACAGGAATTGCGCAAATTCAGGCAAAAATTATGCAGTTACTTGACAATTTTAATAATTTGCCACTTAACAACACACTATCACAGTTTAATCAATCACTAGCTTCAAGCGAACAGTTAATGAAATCATTAAATCAGATTATGGCAAGTAAAGAGATGCAAAATATGCCAAAAGATCTGCAAAAGACATTACGATCATTAAATGAAACAATGAAAGAATTACAACCTGGCTCTGAACTAAATAACCAAATGAAAGAGAGTTTACAAAAAGTGCAACAGATGATGGATGAATTAACGCCATTACTTAATACTCTCAATGATAAGAGCAATGCACTGATTTTTTCTGCTCCAGCGAAGAAAGATCAAGAGCCTAAAGCAAAAGGTAAAAAATGATGAACAAAATATATAAAAAGCTACTTACAATCATATTTATGCCATTACTTGCAATATTAGTCGGTTGTTCAGCTAACAACCCAAGTAAAAGCTATTTTCAACTAACTAGTAATTTACAGAGTTCAGTATCGCAAAAAATAAAAACTACCAAATATTTTATTTGGATTGAGTCGGTAGATGTGGTGAGTTTTTTAAATAAACCAGGTATTGTATTACAAACTGATAATATCAAATATGAAACAGCAACGCATCATTTATGGGCATCAACACTATCTCAGCAATTGCAAGAACGATTGACGCAAGATTTAACGGTCATGTTACCAAATTATTTAGTCTCTAGCAGATCAATTACAACGCCAACATTGACGGTAAAGTTATTTATTGATGGGTTTCATGGAAGCTATACTGGTGATGCGGTGATTAAAGGACGGTGGGTTGTTACTGATAGTAAAAATAATATTGAAAGCAAACCATTTGAACGCTATGTTCCTTTAGCAAGTAATGGATATGATGCTTTAGTTAATGCGCTATCTAAAGGTTGGCAGGATGAAGAACTAGACTTTGCAAACTCAATAAAACTTTAATGTCATAATAATATTCCGCCATAATGTTGGCGGAATATTTGAATTTAAACGGTAATTGATCTTAATGATCGTTTGAACTGACTAAAAACCTTGTCATCAATTTCTATCCATTTACGAACACTATTGATAAATGCGATTTTATCGGCTTTTAAAAGGTCATCTTTTAAAATCGTTTTTTCTAACAATTGATTGTGATCTAAATAAAATTGTCTCATGGTGCCAGCTAGTAACCCCGATTCTTTTTTAGGGGTAATCCATTGATTATTAATCCGCAATGCGAGGTTACCGTTAACAAATTCAGTTATTTCATTGTGTTGGTTAAAATTAATATATTCTTTTCCTGTAATTAAATTAGGAAAATGCTCCCGATTAGACGTTTTATGATACAAATATACGTTTTGGTTATGAACGCACTGCTTTGCAAATTCGATTTCATTGATCTGCATTGGCGAGTTAATTGTATTCTCGCTAATGGTATATAGCCCATTTTTTTGCAGTAAAATTCTGACTTTATAGATATTTCCAATATTTTTATTAGTTGCATTTGCCAACTTAATAAGTTGCAACTTAATTGCATTGATATCATAGTTAAAATCAAAATAATCAGCTGATTGAGAAAGTCTGCTTAAATGTTCTTCCAATAAGAAAAATTGTCCTTTTTCAAACAATAATGATTCAATGATATATTTGGGAAAAGAAGTGGTACGAGTTAAAATTGCTGTTTTAGCTAAAATCTCATTATATTCATCTTGTGAGGTTGAATCCCAAGTGATCCCACCGCCAACACCATAATGCATTTGTTGATTGTGTATGGTTAAAGTCCGAATTGGGATATTGAATATAGCTTTGTTCATATATGGTTCAATATATCCAATTGTCCCGCAGTAAACTCCACGTGGTGAGTTTTCAATATCTGCAATAATTTGCATTGTACTGGTTTTAGGCGCTCCAGTTATCGATCCACAAGGAAATAGTGCTTGAAAAATATGATATAAATTAACATGTTCTTTCAATTCACCTTGAATCATAGAAGTCAATTGCCAAACGGTTGGATATTTTTCGGCTGAAAATAATTTTGGAACTGTAACTGATCCTGCCTTTGCAACCCGACTTAAATCATTACGTAATAAATCAACAATCATCATATTTTCAGCTTGGTTTTTTTCAGAGAATAATAATTCTAATTGTTGTTTATCTTGATGATTATTTAAACCGCGCGCAGTTGTTCCTTTCATTGGTTTTGTTGTAATAATTTTATTTTCTAACTTAAAAAATAATTCTGGCGAAATTGATAAAATACAATAATCGTCAAACTCAATATAAGCGCAATAGTCGGCTTGATTGTTCTTTTGTAGAAAGTGGTAATAATTAATAGCACTTTCATTAAATGGAGTGGTAAATTGAATTGTATAGTTGGTTTGATAAGTATTGCCTGATTCAATTTGAGATCGAATAAAGTTAATTTTTTGATTATATTCCTCAATTGATGTATCGCTCATCAAATCAAAATTTGGTGGAGTGTAATCACTTATTTCTACATGTTTTTGCTCAATGATAGAAAATTTATCAAAAATACCAAATATCAATAGCGGCAAATCATAATTCTGTTTTGTTTTATTTTCACTATTGAACCCCATTGCGCTTTCATAAGCGAGATATCCAACCGCATAATAGCCTTGTTGTGTGAATTTTTCGATTGAATCAAATTGTTGTTTGATTGTTGAATAATCATCAGACTTTAAAATGGCGATAGGGTTGCAAAAATATTTATGTTGACCTTCAAAGTCGATATGAATTTTCATTTTAGTATTGCTCATGGACAAAATTATGAATCATTTGTAAACCAAATTCGGTTTTAATTGCTTCAGGGTGAAATTGGACTGACTCGATGGGTAACTTTTTGTGACGTAATCCCATAATCAATCCTTGATTGTTTCTTGCTGTTACGATTAATTGAGAGTCTTTTGGTAAAAGCTTATCACAAGCAATTAATGAATGATAACGAACAACCGAAAGAGGGCTTTTGATCCCTTTAAACACGCCTTGACCATCGTGCGTTATCTCATCGACTTTTCCATGCATAGGTGTTGGTGCTTTGATGATCTTATAACCATAATATTGAGCAATCGCTTGGTGCCCTAAACAAACTCCCAATATTGGGCAAATATGACTAAATTCGGCAATAGTTGCGAGTGATATTCCAGAATCGGCAGGGGATCCCGGACCAGGCGAAATGATAATCTTAGAAAAGCTAATTTCTTTTATTTGTTCAATTGTCATTTCGTCATTTTTAATCACTTTAACTTCTGCGCCAACTTGACACAAATAATTGTGAATATTGAAAGTAAAAGAATCATAATTATCTATTAATAATATCAAAATAGAGCCCATTAATTACATAGCGTATTGCTTTAAAACCATTGGCATTTATAACAGCCAAATTCCAGTCATACCCAGAGTTATTATACCGTTAATACAGTTAAAAACAGATATGATTGCCAGTTTGCTATCTTTTTATTTCCTTTTTTATACTGAAACATAGTGTTACCTGAAACTTTTTACCAAAAATTCTCTTTCTCTGTGATAAATCTCACAAAGACATACAGCTCTACTTGTATGGTAGTATTTGTGTTACTTATTACGTTAGCCGAAGCTGGGATTGTCAAAATTTTTTTGCAATAGCTCAACATGAAAACCTTTCGGCTATTTTGGAGACTATAAAAATAGTATCAAAACAGAAGAATGAATGGTTTGTTGATTAATCTTCATTAACGATCTGAATTATTATTTTGAATATTTTCTGTAATTATGCCATTTGTTTTTTTGTTGTAGTTTATTCTGGTGCAGGCAATTATTTATTTTTACGTAAATAACCTAAAACGCCAAAACCTTCTATTATCCATTTTCCATCTTTAAAGATTAAAGGAAAAGTTGCTCTACTACTTGCATTTGGTCCGGGGTTTTGTTGCACAATTTCAATTTCGTTGTCTGTTACTTTACTTATAATGGCAACATGCCCATAATTTGACCAATTAAGGATAATAATATCTTCAACTTTTGGTTTAGTTGGTGAACCATTATGAAACTGTAATAAATTACGTTGACGATTAATTTTTCCATCAACGATTGAAGGGTCAAAGAAATCTTTTGCATGCCCATAGCTATTGGGCATTTTGTGATTGAAGCGTTGATAATAATAGCGTTTGATGAATTCAACACATTGATATTTCAGACCTAAGTTATAGCCGTCTTTAGCAATATTTCTTCCACTTACATTATTGATGCTACCATTATAATAGACTTTCACACCATTAAATTCATCAACGACTTTGCCAATTTTCTGTTTATCAATTTCAACATTAGCAAAAGCACATGAATTAAGTGTATAGTAGCTTAATACTGATAATAGCCAAAGTAAAAAAAGCTTTTTTTTTATATTTTAATAACATATTTATTTCCATTGTTTTAATTATTTATTATTGTTTATTTTATTGAAAAATAAAATTTAGTCGATAAGTAAAAAACTTACTAGTTGCAAGATTATTAATGAATCTAACATTTAACCATGATAAAAAATTATGTTCTGTATTTTCAACCTAAATTAGTATTTCATCATTAAAATTAATATGTTTGAATCCAGGTTATAATAAAATGAGGTCGCAAGATGATTAAGAAAGTTAAGATAAATGTTAGCGGTCGCGTGCAAGGTGTAGGATTTCGTTTTTTTACTTATCAGCAAGCCCAAAAACTGGGTTTAGTTGGTTATGTTCAAAATTTAGATAATGGCGATGTTGAGATTATAGCTCAAGGTGATAGTTTACAAATAAGCAAATTAATAAAATGGATTGAAAATGGCGGTCCTGCATCTTAACGCATTTTACATGTTAATATTTTTGAATTATTACCACAAAACGATTTAACTTCTTTTAATGTTCGATATTAATTTAATAAAAAATAAAGTAGAATAATTAAAATTTTGGCATTCGAAATAATAATTTCTAATTAATGTGAAAAACGTATGTTATGAATAAAAAAAATCTAATCTGTTTTTTACTTCTCATTGTTGTTATCGGTGTTTATTATAATTATCAAAAAGGAGATGAGGTTGTAAATCAATCCACTCTAAATATATCAGATAAGCCGATTTATCAAAGTGATAAAATGTTAACAGATATTTATGACTTATCTGGGGATCTTATTTATAAAATTGAGTCCAGTAATGTAAGACATTTTGATGACTCAAATAATACTGAATTTGATTTGCCCAATTTTACGTTTTATGAACAGAATCATTCAGCTACATGGCATATTAAAGCAAAGAAAGCAACGTTGACAAAAGATAAACTTCTTTACCTTTATGATGATGTTCAATTAGATAATTTGACACAAGAAGCTCAATTGAAACAAGTAAAAACTGATAATGCCGTGATAGATTTAACTTCACAACTAGTCAAATCAAAAGATCCTGTCATCATTAATGGGGTGGGATTTTATTCAACTGGTATTGGTTTAGCGGGTGATTTACATGCCAAAACGGCTAACATACTTGAAAATGTAAAAACATATTATAATACAGAGGCAAAATAAAACATGAGTTCGCTAAAACAGGTTGTTTTTTCATTAATTTTACTGCTACCAATCTCTTTAAGTAGTTTCGCTAATGAACTTACTTCGCAATCTATAAACTCTAAAGAAGAACATAAAATGTTCGCTGATAATAAACCCATTACGATAGATGCAGATAATCAAAAAATTGATATTGAAAATAATACAATTACATTTATTGGCAATGTTGTTATTATCCAAGAAGGATTAACTATAAAAGCTGATAAAGTGGTTATCACTGACACGCAAGATAAAAATAAGCAAAAAATTACAGCTTATGGTAAACCTGTGAATTATAAACAAATTTTACCAGAAAAAAATAAGATTGTAACGGGTCATTCTTCACAAGTTATTTATGATGTAAAACAAAATAATGTTATTTTACGCGGTCATGCTGAATTATTTCAACAAGATAATCATATTGTTAGTGATCTGATTACATACGATGTCAAAAAACAGCAAATATTAGCCAATCCAGGTAAGAATATGCGAGTAAAAAGCACTATTATCCCAAACCAAGTTAAAGGGATGAACAAATAAAATGTCAATTTTAAAAGCGGAAAATCTGGCCAAAGTATACAAAAAAAGACGAGTTGTTGAAGATGTAAGTTTAACTGTCAACTCAGGCGAAATTGTTGGATTATTGGGCCCCAATGGTGCGGGTAAAACGACTACTTTTTATATGGTGGTTGGTATAGTGACATTAAATGCAGGTAAAATTTACCTTGATGATCATGATATCAGCATTTTACCTTTACATGAGCGAGCTCAAAAAGGTATTGGCTATTTACCACAAGAAGCGTCTATTTTTAGAAAATTGTCTGTTATAGATAACATTATGGCGATTTTAGAAACGCGCAAAGATATTGATAAAAATGAGAAAATCGATCGTGCCGAAGAATTACTCGAAGAGTTCCATATTTCTCATATTCGTGACAGCATAGGACAATCTCTATCAGGTGGAGAAAGACGTCGAGTAGAAATAGCAAGGGCGTTAGCAGCTAATCCTAAATTTATTTTACTTGATGAACCTTTTGCTGGGGTTGATCCAATTTCGGTGATAGATATCAAAAATATTATTAAGCATCTACGTGATCGAGGGTTGGGTGTATTAATAACCGATCACAATGTACGTGAAACGTTAGATGTTTGCGAACGTGCTTACATTGTTAATAAAGGACATTTAATTGCTGAAGGTTCACCAAATGACATCTTAAGTAACGAATATGTAAAACGCGTTTACTTAGGAAACGAGTTCAGATTATGATGAAAACCAGTTTACAACTGAAAGTCTCTCAACAATTATCCATGACGCCACAATTACAATTGGCGATTAAATTACTACAGTTGTCAACTTTAGAACTCCAACAAGAAATACAAACTGCGCTTGAAAACAATCCATTGCTTGAAGTTGATGATCAATATGACGAAGTGAACGTTAAACAAAACGATGAAACAGAAAATATTGATACGCGTGAGGCTTTAGATAGCAAAGAGATTCCCGATGATATTCCACTGGATGCATCTTTAGATGATATTTATAGTGCAGGAACTCCATCTGGAACTAACTCAGATTACCGTAATGATGAATTGCCTATCTATCAAGGTGAAACTCACGAAACATTACATGATTATCTGGAATGGCAACTTGAACTAACACCGTTTAGCGATACAGATAGGGCGATAGCGGTATCTATTATTGAAGCTATAGATGAGAGAGGCTATTTAACAGTTTCAACAGAAGAAATACTTGAAGAACAAGGTAATGATGAAATCGAAATGGCCGAAGTTGAAGCAGTATTGAAACGAATATGGAATTTTGATCCTATCGGTGTTGGTGCCAGATCGTTACAAGAGTGTTTGTCTATTCAAATTCAACATTTAGACACTCCACCATTAGTTAAACAAATTATTGATAATTATTTAGACTTATTAGCCATACGCGATTATAGAAACTTAAAAAAAGTGTTAAATACAACAGATGAACAATTAAAAGAGGCTGTTGATTTTATACAACGTTTACAACCTTATCCTGGCGATTTGGTTAATACTGCTTCTCCAGACTATGTCATACCTGATGTCATGGTAAAAAAGGTACAAGGAAAATGGATTGTGTATTTAAATAGTGATACAGTTCCAGCTTTACGTATTAACCAGCAATACGCCGATATGGCAAAATTAGCAAATGAAAGTGATGGGCAATATATTAGATCTCATCTGCAAGAAGCTAATTGGTTTATTAAAAGCATCGAAAACCGTAACGAAACCTTATTAAAAGTCAGCCAATTTATTGTTGAGCATCAGCAAGCCTTTTTTGAACACGGCGCTGAATACATGAAACCAATGATTTTGTCTGATGTTGCAACGGCAATTGATATGCATGAATCGACCATTTCTCGTGTAACAACTCAAAAATATCTGCATTGTCCAAGCGGAATTTATGAACTTAAATTCTTTTTCTCAAGTCATGTTAATAATGATTCAGGCGGTGAGGTTTCATCTACTGCTATCCAAGCATTAATTAAAAAATATATATCGGCAGAAAATAGTAAAAAGCCATTAAGTGATAGTAAATTAGTTTCGATGCTTGAAGAAAAAGGCATTATTATTGCACGTCGCACCGTAGCAAAATACCGTGAAGCCTTATCAATTCCACCATCAAGTCAACGAAAACAGCTTTAAATTTGAATTTAAATTATATCGCTTATTTTAATCATGGGCGCAATTTGCGCCCTTTAATAAAATTAAGCTAAAAAGCTTGGGATTTTATGTTCAAAGTCGCTAATTGCATCTTCATGTTGTAAGGTTAAACCAATATTATCTAACCCATTTAATAGACAATGACGTTTAAATGCATCGATTTTAAATGAATATTGCTTGTCGCCGGCAATGACCACTTCATTAACTAAATCGATGGTAAATTCAACGCCTTCATTAGCTTCGACAATTTTAAATAGCTCATCGATATCTTCTTCGGATAAATTAACCAGTAATAACTGATTGTTAAATGAGTTATTGTAAAAAATATCGGCAAAACTTGAACCAATAATGGTTTTAAATCCATAATCAGCAAGTGCCCATGGAGCATGTTCACGAGAAGAACCGCAACCAAAATTTTCACGTGTTAATAAAATACTGGCACCTTTATAGCGGGGTTTATTCAAGACAAATTCAGGGTTAGGTTGCTCGCCAGCATCATCTAAAAAGCGCCATTCATGAAAGGCATGTTTACCAAATCCAGTGCGTGTTACTTTCTGTAAAAACTGTTTTGGAATGATTGCATCTGTATCAACATTAGCCGCATCCAAAGGAACGACTAGCCCAGTATGTTTTGTAAATTTTGCCATGACAAGTCTCTCCTTAAAATGGTTTGCGAATATCTGTAAAATGACCAGTAATAGCTGCGGCTGCTGCCATAGCAGGACTAACTAAATGTGTTCTAGCATCACGTCCTTGGCGACCTTCAAAATTACGGTTGCTGGTTGATGCACAGCGATCTCCCGGTGCTAATTTATCATCGTTCATTGCAAGACACATAGAGCAACCCGGTAAGCGCCATTCAAATCCTGCATCAATAAAAATCTTATCTAATCCTTCGGCTTCAGCTTGTTCTTTCACTGGTCCTGAACCGGGTACAACTAATGCTTGTACACCTTCAGCCACTTTACGGCCTTTAGCAATTTGCGCAGCAGCTCGTAAATCTTCTATACGTGAGTTTGTACAAGAACCAATAAACACTTTATTGATCTTAATATCAGTCATTTTGGTGCCAGCGGTTAATCCCATATAAGTTAATGCACGCTCTGCAGAGTGTTTTTCAATAGGATCAGCAAAATCATTAGGATTCGGTACTGTTGCATCAATTGAAGTTACTTGACCAGGATTCGTTCCCCAAGTGACTTGTGGTGCGATATCTTTTCCTTCTAACGTCACAACTGTATCAAAATGTGCACCTTCGTCGGTTTTTAGCGTTTTCCAATAAGCAACCGCTTTGTCGAAGTCTTCACCTTTTGGTGAAAATTGACGACCTTTTAAGTACTCAAAAGTCACTTCATCTGGTGCAATTATGCCAGCTTTAGCTCCCATTTCAATTGCCATATTACACAACGTCATACGTCCTTCCATTGATAATGATTTAATCGCATCACCACAAAACTCAACCACATGCCCAGTACCGCCAGCGCTGGTTGTTTTGCCAATGATAGCTAAAATAATATCTTTAGCGGTAATGCCGTCAGCAACTTGCCCTTTAACTTCAATTTTCATGGTTTTAGCACGACCTTGTTTTAAGGTTTGAGTTGCTAACACATGCTCAACTTCGGAAGTACCAATACCAAAAGCTAATGCACCAAATGCGCCATGTGTAGCAGTGTGCGAATCACCACACACAATAGTCATACCCGGTAAAGTCATACCTTGCTCAGGGCCGACTACATGGACAATACCACGTAATGGGCTTTGTAAATCATATAACGAAACA
Organism: Gilliamella sp. Gris3-2; assembly: GCF_001690345.1. Classification (NCBI taxonomy): domain Bacteria; kingdom Pseudomonadati; phylum Pseudomonadota; class Gammaproteobacteria; order Orbales; family Orbaceae; genus Gilliamella; species Gilliamella sp. Gris3-2. The sequence goes on along the minus strand of NZ_LZHB01000023.1, from coordinate 159,364 downwards.
CCAAACTCTTTGGCATTTTTTGCCAGTTCGGTTAACTGAATGCGAGCCATTTCGCTACAGGCACTTAAATCATTACTTTTGGTTGAAGTGTTATGATCCATAGTTGCAAAAGTCTTATTGGGCTGGCGAACTTTACGATTCATTGCACGTAAGCCATCAAAGGCCTGTGGAGAGGTGACTTCATGAACTAAATGACGATCGATATATAAAATAGGCGTTTCATTTGGAGCTTCATAAACGACATGCGCATCATATAATTTCTGATACAGTGTTTTTGACATTGCAGATTCCTTATTATTTTTTACAACTGGTATTAGTTTTAAACTTTGACATTATTTACTAATCCTATAATTAATTGAATTAAAAAGGATACAAGTAGCAGTTTATTCTGCATACTTGAGTATCTTTTTACTACACATTTTACATAGCTAATTCAACTAAATAAGCTTACAAATAATGTCTCCCATTTCATCAGTTGAAACGGGTTGTTCTTTTTGTGCAAGATCGATAGTACGATAGCCTTGCTCTAATGCTTTATTTACTGCTGTTTCGATAGCTGAGGCAATATCATCACGTTTAAAGCTGTAACGGACTAACAAGGCTAATGACAAAATTTGTGCAGCAGGATTAGCAATATTTTTGCCAGCAATGTCAGGTGCGCTACCACCAGCAGGTTCATATAAGCCAAAGCCTTGTTCATTAAGACTAGCAGAAGGTAACATCCCCATTGAACCAGTTATCATGGCACATTCATCGGATAATATATCTCCAAATAAATTTGAGCATAAAATAACATCGAATTGAGACGGATCTTTAACAAGTTGCATTGTGGCATTATCGATATACATATGCTCAAGTTCGATATCAGGGTAGTTTTTAGCTACTTCATTAACCACCTCACGCCACAAAATTGAAGTTTGTAATACGTTGGCTTTATCAATTGAAGTTACTTTTTTGCGACGTAAACGTGCGGCTTCAAACCCCATTTTTGCAATACGTTCTATCTCAAAACGATGATAAACTTCAGTATCAAATGCTTTTTCTTGAGCACCACTACCTTCACGTCCTTTAGGTAATCCAAAATAAATACCGCCAGTTAATTCGCGCATACATAAAATATCAAATCCACGCTCTGCAATATCGGTGCGTAATGGGCAAAGATCTTCTAAGCCTTGATATAAACGAGCAGGGCGCATATTAGCAAATAATTTGAAGTGTTTACGTAGTGGCAATAACGCACCACGTTCAGGTTGCTTTTCAGGTGGCAAATTAGACCATTTAGGACCACCCACTGAACCAAATAAAATAGCGTCAGCTTTTTCACAGCCTTCAAGTGTTTCATTAGGTAATGGGCAACCATGAATATCAATTGCTGCGCCGCCCACATCATATTCACTAGTAGTAATAGAAAGCTGATATTTTTGGCGGATAACATCTAATACTTTATAGGCTTGTCTCATTACTTCAGGGCCAATACCGTCGCCGGGAAGTACTGCAATATGGTAGTTTTGTGACATTTTTTATTCCTTTACAATCTAAATTAATTTTCATGTTTTGCTGTTAAACGGCAAAACAAATTATTTTTTAGTCATGATGTAATTTTTGTTTTTCTTGTGCAACTTGATTTGCTCTATATACATTATTCAATACATTAATTAAAGCCAAAGCCGATGAGTGAACAATGTCGGTTGCAAGCCCAACACCATGGAACTTACGACCTTTATATTCGGCAACAATATCAACTTGTCCTAAAGCATTTTCACCTTGTCCTTTAGAAGCTAACTGATATTTTACAATCGAAATAGGCTCGCCAGTAATACGGTTGATAGCTTGATAAACAGCATCAACAGGACCGTTACCTGTTGCAGCATCAGAATACTTTTTATCACCAATTAACAAGCTAACCGAAGCGGTTGAAACAACCGTCGAACCTGATTGAACATTAAAATAATCTAAAACATAATGTTCTTTTTCATCTTTTAATTGATTGATAAATATTAATGCCTCTAAATCATAATCGAATACTTGGCCTTTTTTATCAGCTAATTCTAAAAATGCCTCATAGACTTGATCTAAGTTATAATCTTTATCGTGATAACCAAGTTCTTCTAAACGATGTTTAACGGCGGCTCGTCCTGAACGAGAGGTTAAATTTAATTGGATTTGATTTAATCCGATTGATTCAGGGGTCATAATTTCGTAAGTTTCACGATTTTTTAAAACCCCATCTTGATGAATTCCTGAGGAGTGGGCAAAAGCGTTACTACCAATAATTGCTTTATTACCCGGAATTGGCATGTTAGTAATTTGGCTAACAATTTGGCTGGTACGATAAATCTCTTGGTGATTAATATTTGTGTGAACGTTTAAGATATTTTGACGAACTTTAATCGCCATAATAACTTCTTCAAGTGCGGTATTACCCGCACGTTCGCCTAAACCATTCATCGCCCCTTCAATTTGCCGAGCACCTTCTTGAACCGCGCTAATCGAGTTAGCCACCGACATGCCCAAGTCATCATGACAATGAACAGAGATAATCGCCTTATCAATGTTCGGGACACGTTCAAATAGGGTATGAATAATGCCACCAAATTGATAAGGGACAGTATAACCGACAGTATCCGGAATATTGATCGTTCTTGCCCCTGCTTTAATTGCTGCTTCAACGATACGACATAAGTTATCAATTGGGGTACGGCCTGCATCTTCACAAGAAAACTCCACATCATTAGTATAATTACGTGCACGTTTAATACAGTGCACAGCTCTTTCAATGACATCATCAAATGTCATTTTTAATTTATCCTTAACATGTAAGGTTGATGTTGCCATAAAAGTATGAATTCGAAACTGATCTGCAACTTTTAATGCCTCGGCAGCAACATCAATATCTTTATCAACACAACGAGACAATGCACAAACACAGCTATCTTTAATGGTCTTAGCAATCGTTTGAACTGATTCAAAATCACCGGGAGATGAAACAGGAAAGCCAACTTCCATCACATCGACCCGCATTCGCTCCAAAGCAAGCGCTATTTGTAACTTTTCTTTAACGCTCAAACTTGCTTGTAATGCTTGTTCACCATCGCGTAACGTTGTATCAAAAATAATGACTTGATCGCTCATTGTTTTTCCTTTTATATATTTTAGCGCTATCTCGGTATTTCAAGTTAAAAAAACAAAAAACCCGCACTTTAGCGCGGGTTCTTGTTAATTTGTTGAGTTGTTTATTTAACTACTTCTTTTTACTCCACACACAAGCTATCCGCGCAAGTTAATGCGAGGAGGAGGCTGAGGTCGAGTGATAAATAGTTAACAAACATAAAAAAATCTCTATTTGGATTGTAATTAATGAAAACTAAAACTGATGATATTTTTACCAAATGATATTTGTGGTGTCAATGATTATTTTCTGTCAATCTTAATATATTTATTTTTTATTAAAGAAGTGACAAATATATAATACTAATAAATATTGCTTTACTATTTGACAAATCTATTAAAATAATAAGTTGAGACATAATAAAACCGAATTATAATGGTGAAAAGAATAACTCACGAGGGCATAATAATGAACATAGTTGATATTTCTCAAAAACGCTACACTACCAAACATTATGATCCAACAAAAAAAATTCCTGCCGATAAGATTGAACAATTATTAACGGTTTTAAGAAACAGTCCATCATCAGTTAACTCACAACCATGGCATTTTTATGTTATCGAGAACAACGAGGCAAAGAATAAAATTTTACCAGCTATACTTGAATTTAATCAACCAAGGGTGACTGGCGCTTCGCATACGATTGTCTTTTGTATTAAAACACCATTAGACGACGCCCATTTAGTTAATCTACTCAATCAAGAAGATAAAGACGGTAGATATCCTTCAGCCGATCTTAAACAAGCACAAGATCAAGGTCGTCGGCACTTTGTAAAGCTCAATAGTGCAACCATTGAATCGCAACAATGTTGGGAAAGTAAACAAGCTTATCTAGCATTGGGGCAACTGCTTTTTGCAGCAGCAACAATTGGTATTGATTCAACGGCTATTGAAGGATATGATGCCCAAAAAATGGACGAGATTTTAGATCTCAAAAGCAAAGGACTTAAAAGTATTGTTGTTGCTACATTAGGCTATCGAGCCGAAAATGACGGCAATGCGCATCGACCAAAATCACGCTTACCTAAAGAGCAACTTTTTACGTTTTTATAAAATAACGAGCAATATTCTCTGTATGAATTAAGATAAATATAGAGGATATTTTTTGAACTATGATAAGTTTAATTGTAGGAAAACATTAAGTTGTTTATACTTCATGTGTAGAATTTATTCGCATTATTTACAGTAAATCTGAGAAAATATGGTAATGAATATACGTAAAACAAAATTAACGCCTTATCACAGACAAGAGATATGGCGTTTATATCATAAAGAAAAAATAACCATCACTGATTTGGCTAAACGCTTTATGGTCAGTCGCCCGACCATTTATAGCGTGCTAAAAAAAGCCCGATTAAATTTGTTTGTGCCTTTAACCAGTAAGAACAAACGTTATAAAACGATTAGTTATGGTATTAAACACCTAGTTAAAATTGAAAAATCCATTGAAGATAAATTAAGGCGGCAAGCTAAATTATATAACAAAACAAATCCTGACGAAATGTTACATGTCGGCACCAAATATTTACCTTTACCTAAAAACAAAACAAAATAACTGTGATTGGCTATTTTAATAGGTTGCGCTATCGTGGTTGAAAGTAATGGTCTATTTTAGTTGGTCAGATTTCGGACGTGATCACTATTATTAATTTATTTACAAAAAACAGTACGTCCGAAATCACGATACCATAATATCTTAGCTCGCTATAAACACTTGATTTAACCAAAAACAAAATAAAAAATTTAATAAAATCAATAGTCTACCTGAACGATTTTAGAGCAAAAAAACACACCACTATAAGGTCAATATGCTTGTTTTTTTGCAGTGTCAAAATACGCTAATGACAGAACTAGGGTCGCCGCCAAACAGGACTATTTCATTTGTATGTTTTTTACAAAAATCCACGAAAAAACTAGCCAACTATTTTTAAACGGCTATACTTTTACGGTTATAGGAAAACAAGCTTATTAAATAAGTAAATAATTATAAAAAATCCAAATAAAACAAAACATTACTTGACAGGTAGACAATAATGCATTATCATTTCTGGCACAAGGCACAAGGCACAAGCACTGGCAAACCTACGATTTAAATTTATTAAATAATCCTATTTGCCGAGTTTTTGCACGAAACTCGTTTATATTTTCCAAATTATCTCTCAAATTATCCCGAAAACTCTTGTTGGTGTTGGGCGTGTTATTATTGCCATATTCATGGAGTTTAGAAGCATTAACTAGTAAAAATGGTCGCGTAAATAATCATCGTAGTGATGCCATAATATTACCGTCGTTCGAAAACCCGTGTCTAAAATATGGTACAGACGGAGATGCAGGTTCAGTTGATTTATGGATATGGATATCGAATCCTGATTATTTTGAACCAAGTGCGCCATTGGTTTGTTATGCTCAACCTAATTTATCAAACGATTCCAGTAATAATACTGAATACAAAGATTTAGATGGTCCTGATTGGGTAAAAGGAAAAGGATTTGTACCACAAGATATAAACAATCCACAACGTAATTTCCCATCGACAGGAACAAATAATGTTTATTTTTATTTATTATTAGCAAACGTAACGTCCGAAGAGATTATCTCAGCTAATGGCGCTAGAGTATTTCCGGAATCAGGGAGTGGAGTTAGTTTAGCTTTATCATCTGCAAGAACACCAGGTTGGGGAAAAGGCTCACGAGATGTAGCTTTAAAGATAGTACTAAAAGGACCAGTAAACCGTAGTGCTAATAAAAATTTTAGTCCCTCTACATTTAAGCTTTATTCAGATAGAGCCAAAAGTAACGTCTTGTATAGTTTTAAAATTGAAAGATGGTATATAGCCCAAGGGGCTAATATTAATGCATCTGTGCAAGATGCAAAAAATTACTGTAACCGAATTGGATACCGAGTGCCAAGTGTTGCAGATTATACTAATGCAAATAATGATGATATTTGGACTGGAGGTATTCCTGGAAGAAATATCAATAATTATCGCCGTCAATTAAGCTATCGCGGCGGTAATGGCAAGTGGATTGGTGGGCTATTTAATGAATGGGGAACCTTATTTAACAATCCTAATCACTATTTAGGTCTTGATGACTGGGAAACTAGTCATCCTCAAGATTGGTATTGGGCAATTGATACATACAAAGGAGAACCAATTCGAATCGATTTGGGGGATGGAGATTTATATGATTCTAAATCAACTAATAATAAACTTAGAGCTGCTTGTGTCAAGCCGTAGTTAAATTTGTTTTATTTGTTCAGCAAATAGTTTGATTCTGTAACTTTTTGAAGTTACAGAGGTTATTACGAGTAAGTTAATTATAGAACTTACTCGCATTGTTTACCGTAATGGTATGTCCCCACTTTTTAGTACCAAAAAGATAAGGTTAACGATTCCCATCAACATGCAATGATGAATAATTTGATGATTATTTTTTACAAAATTGGTACCTAATATTTAAAACTATAAAATCAGTCTATTTCTTATTATTTAATATAATTTTCATATGGTTATATATTATTTTTAATAATCAGACTCATTTAATCACATGTTTACAAATCTTAACAAAAAAGTTATTTTTTACATAAAATTAACATAATATAATAAATATGATCAAATTTGCGTTTTATCAGTAGTTATGATTTGGATGCAAATGATTTTTTATAGGAAAAAGTAATTAAAAATGGAAGTTATGAATAATAAAATATACAAAAGCAATAAGTTAGCTTTTGAACAACCTCGAATGTTTATTTTAAAAATAGCTAAGTTTTTTGGCCAAATTTTACGAATTATATCGTCAAGTTTACATGTTAAACATTATGCTTATGGAACTATAATTGCTACGTTGGGTATAATGATATCGGGTAATGTTATTGCCTTATCCGCAACCACAACAAAGGTGATTGAAGGGAGTGCGCCTTATCTACAATTTAAAACGTCTCAGAATGATCAAGTCGGTAATAAACTAAAAAATTTAGATGAGTTGCTAGGTTTTATGATGCCAAGTCAAGAAAGCACTGGCGAACTAATACAAATTGGAGTTAATGATTCAATCTCCAATGGAGGTAAACCGTTAACAGTCCCTTTTGGTACAAAGTTTTCAGATGTTATTGCTTTGGTTACTGCTGATGGACAAGCACATACAATTTCTAACTTGCAAGTGGCGGATGATGATGGTGATGCTTCAATTACTGATAATTTTACCGTCGGTGGTACGTTAACTGCAACTTGGAAAGATGGTTCTCAAGTTGTGAGTGATTTACATCAGGAGTTGGCACTATGTGGGGGGCCTTATACTTTAGAGTTGAGTGCACAAGATATCGCCGTAACGACTAAGTATGGCATTCCCAATAAAAATCATTATGGTAGCAAACCCAAAATAACTTACCAATTTATGCTTTCAGGTGGCCCAAAATTGTGCTACGCTCGACCATATAGTATTTATGTTAATTCAGCTAGTAATGATATAACGAAATATCCTAAAGGCTATAACTCGGCAGTATGGAATGGTAATGGTTATAAGGAGGTTAATCAATTTCGTGTAGGATTTATAGCCGAGTCATTTCGACCTATCACTGGTTTCAAAGGGATTAAGTTTGACTTAATAGGTTCAGGGAATGAACAGTCAAAATACCGTTGTAGACTTGATGCTAGCAATATCAATAATTGGGTAACTTTATCAGGAAACGGAAATAAAGAATTGGGGAAAGGTTGTCAGGTTGTTTATAATAATCGTTTTAAACCGAAGACTCCATTAACCATTAATATGGAGTACACAGAAGATAACGGTAACAGTTGGAAAAATATTGGTAAAGTGACTCTTCCGATACCTAAAAAATGGGCAATTCTTGTTGATCATAGGAAGGATTATAAAAGTAGCGGTTTTATTAACTTTGATCGTGAGTACGTGGCGTTTGATGAATGTCGTAAAATTATTGATGGTCATGCAATACCTGCAACAACACGAGAACAAATTAATGATTTTTCTGACGCAGGAAAATCTTGGCGGCAAAAATATATGTATAGAAGGAATGAATTAATTAATTCACTTGATGCTGATTTACCAGAAGGTACTGCTACACTTCCTACACCAAGGACATATAGACATTCCCGTGATTTAGGTACATTTCTAGGAGAATGGGGAACCGTCTCGCGATATCATAACAATGGATCCTATATTTGGACATCTGAAATGTATCGAGCCAATAAGCCTTTTGCTGTTAATGATTCAGGATATATTTCGGGTGATTATTATGACCTTGGTTCTGTTCAGTCCTCTCAAACATTTTGTCGAGGTGAAAATTTACCATAAAAAATATATAAATCAAATTGATATTTAAAATAGGATTATTAATATGTTTGTTTTATAGCCAGTCATTAATTGATGATTATCTTATTGGTTTATGTGTGTCACTCCAAGATTTGAGGATGTTCAGACGTATTAATAATATTTCATTGTTCACAACCCACAGGGTAGTCTGTGTAGTACCTTAAAGGATAGTGAGTAATAAGTAGTATAGTGCTATAAAATAATCACTAAAATCGTAATGGGCAACTAATGTTGTTGTCCATTACGAGTATTTAAAAATGATCATGCTTTTTATAAAGCCCTTTTCTTATAGATATTAAATCTATTTCTTTATTTTTTCCACAACCAGATTAATTAGCGCAAGTCTTATAAAGCTTAACATAAAAGTTATTTTTTACTTCAACGTCGCATTTTATTTTGATCATAATTCGTCTTGGATATTTATCAGTCGTTATAGGTTAAATAAATGCTATCAAATTTAAAAGTCATTTTTAAATTGATAGCTAACTAATAAATGGGAAAACGGTTTTTAATGATCAATTGGACTATGACATTATTGAGTTGAGGGATACAAAAATTTCTGGGTATCTCTATTACATGCTAAAGGCTATTATTTCTATAAGGGTTCTATGTCTATCTTTAGATTTTCAGAGATGGTGTCGGTATGTGTACCCTCTTAAAAGCGTAGGCGTTAGATTAGAAATTATTCCTATTTTTTCACCGTTACCATTATGGTCGTTGTGGCGAAGCATGAATATACATATACAAGTCCTACATTAAGTTTTGTGTATAGCGAATATTGATTTACCTATATTCTCAAAAATAACCCTAGACCCGATGCTCAGAATCATTACAATATATGCCATCAATTATTTATATAGCAACTGATGTGGTTTGCTATTTTTAAACAAAATTAACGGATGATGTTTTATGGCGCAATATGTTTATACCATGAATCGCGTAGGGAAGATTGTTCCCCCTAAACGCTATATTTTAAAAGATATTTCTTTAAGTTTTTTTCCAGGTGCAAAAATTGGTGTACTCGGTTTAAATGGAGCGGGTAAATCCACTTTACTACGAATTATGGCGGGTGTTGATACCGAAATTGAAGGCGAAGCACGCCCACAACCTGATATTAAAATTGGTTATTTACCCCAAGAACCGAAATTAGATCCTAAACAAACTGTACGTGAAGCCATTGAGCAAGCAGTTGGTGATGCGAAAAAAGCGCTAGCTCGATTAGACGAAGTCTATGCCGCTTATGCCGATCCTGACGCCGATTTTGACAAATTAGCCAAAGAACAAGCAGAGCTTGAAGCCATTATTCAAGCACAAGATGCGCATAATTTAGATAATCAATTAGAACGAGCTGCTGACGCACTACGTTTACCTGATTGGGATGCGAAAATTGAAAATTTATCAGGTGGTGAACGCCGTCGAGTAGCAATTTGTCAATTATTACTTGAAAAGCCTGATATGTTATTAATGGATGAACCGACCAACCACTTAGATGCCGAATCAGTAGCATGGTTAGAACGATTCTTACATGACTACGAAGGTACGGTTGTTGCAGTAACTCACGATCGCTACTTCCTAGACAACGTAGCTGGTTGGATTTTAGAGCTTGACCGTGGTGAAGGAATTCCATGGGAAGGCAACTACTCATCTTGGCTTGAACAAAAAGATCAGCGCCTAGCGAAAGAAGCCTCGACCGAATCGGCACGTCGTAAATCGATCGAAAAAGAACTTGAGTGGGTACGACAAAATCCGAAAGGGCGCCAAGCAAAAAGCAAAGCCCGTCTAGCTCGCTTTGAAGAACTCAACAGTAACGATTACCAAAAACGTAACGAAACTAACGAGCTCTTTATTCCAGCTGGACAACGTTTAGGCGATAAAGTGATTGAAGTAAGTAATCTAACTAAATCGTATGGCGATCGTGTGCTGATTGATAACTTATCTTTTAGTATTCCTAAAGGGGCAATTGTTGGCATTATTGGTCCAAATGGAGCGGGGAAATCAACCCTATTTAGAATGTTATCAGGCAAAGAACAACCTGATTCAGGCACGATTACTTTGGGTGAAACAGTGCAACTTGCATCAGTTGATCAGTTCCGTGACAGTATGGACGACAAAAAAACAGTTTGGGACGAAATTTCAAACGGTCAAGATATTATGCGTATTGGCCATTTTGAAATACCAAGTCGTGCTTATGTTGGTCGTTTTAACTTTAAAGGTGTTGATCAGCAAAAGCGTGTAGGTGAACTTTCAGGTGGTGAACGTGGGCGTGTACATTTAGCTAAATTATTGCAAGTGGGTGGTAATGTATTACTACTCGATGAACCAACCAATGATTTAGATGTTGAAACGCTACGTGCGCTTGAAAACGCATTATTAGAGTTTCCGGGTTGTGCTTTAGTGATTTCGCATGACCGTTGGTTTTTAGATCGTATTGCGACCCATATTTTGGATTATCAAGACGAAGGCCATGTTGAATTCTTTGAAGGTAACTTTACCGAATACGAAGAATGGAAAAAGCGCACATTAGGTGCTGAAGCATTAGAGCCTAAACGTGCTAAATATAAACGAATCTCCAAATAGCATTAATTTTTATTTTATTCCGCCGATTTATATTGGCGGAATAGTTTTATCTTCTTGATAGCGATTTTAAATATTTTTCAAAATGTAATTATCTAAACTAACCCTTTAGATGAACTAATAATTCTCGAAAAAGTATCCATTAGCAAACGCGGTATAGCGTTTATACCACGTGATTTTGCATCATCACAAATGGCAATCGCAAGATCAGGTTTTGAACTTTTATGAATTGCTTTTTGAATAATTTGATGTACAGGCAGATCAATATGCTGTGTTTTATTATAAGCGGCAAGTTTATAGACATGACTAAAACCATGTTTAAATAAAAAGTTTTCAATGTCTCGCGCAGGCAAAACCGTTAAGTAATCATCAGGATTTTTATCTTCACCACATAACGATTTTACCGTATCGGCATATTTTTTACCCGCCATATCCCCATCAGTAATTACATACCAATGAATTCCCATTTTATTGGCATATTTTATAAGCGGTTTTAAACCACACTGAGCAAACTCAATAAGCTGAACTCCCTCTGAACTCAGATGATAACCACTTTGTTCAGCTAGTTCACGTAACAACCACACTTCGGTTTCGCCCTCGACTAACAACCAACATCGTGCAAATAAGGCATTTGATCGGCGATAAAGAATATGAAACGCAATACGGCGACTATCACTAACGCTTAATGAATGAGGTTCAATGTATTTGGCAATAATTTTATCTGGCAGACGAATTAAACGATAAAGGTTTTCTAATGAAAATAACGATACCAGATCACTTGAGTTAGACGTGATAATTTTTTGTGTAGGGAAGTTTTTTAGTAAGCGAAATGCAACTGATAAAATGATTGGATGTAACAAACTTTCAGGCTCTTCTAAAATTAAAATAGGCATTGAACTTTGTGAAAGTGAATAATTCCCTTTAGCATCAATAATAGAGCCGAAAATTCCTAAAAATACCGTTCGTAAATAATCATTATCAAGATTATCCAATACATCATTAATTTGTTCCAAAACATTCCAATCTTCTGATCTTGGTGTACTTTTGGCATTTTTTTGTTTGTAATGATTGCGGTGTGCTTGATCGACAAAATAATACTCTAATAATGAGCGTGCGGCTTGTAGGCCTCGAGCTAATTCATCTTGGGTTAATTCGGCTGAATGGGCTTTTAGTTGGTTTGAAAGTTGGCTAATGTAGTGTTCGGATAATGGTTCGTTAGTAACAGTTAATTGCTCAGGATTAATTGCATTTTTAAGTGTCATTACTGGATTTAGTTTGATTAATGTTGCAATTAATAATTTTTCGTTTTCTATATTAAAGGGATTGCCTTGTGCATTGAGCAATTTATGTTGTGTTATAATTTGGTTATTTTGTTTATTGGCAGAAATTTGATAAGTGATACGATGCAGATTATCTTGGTGTGATTGATACGAAACTGAGCGTAATGGTTGATAATCTTGATTATTTAATTCATGTAAGTGTGATTGGCAATAAGTGATTTTAATAATAATATTATCGCCATAACATTGGTATTGATCATGATAAAAATCGGAATCGACAAATTGATAAAACTTGTTATCTAGTGATAACAATTGCAAAGCGCTGATTAAACTTGACCGCCCCCAACGATTTTCACCCATTAGTACGCTAGAACTTGCATTTAATTTTAAAGATAGTTGACTAATACCTTTAAATCCGGAAATATCAATTTGTTCAATAAACATAGCGTATCCTTATTGTTAAAGATGATACTTTTCTGTCCTTTTACGAATTCGTTCAACTTTTTGATGCGTACTAGCAATTAACTTAGCTTCATTACGCAAAATCGTTTTTAAAGGTTGATTAAAATACACTTTCAAAAAACGCCAAATATCACGATCAGTTAGCCCAATATTCATGGCTGAAAAATAAAGCCCAATTAAATCTTTATCACGCCAACGAACAGGAACTGTTTTACGGATCTGAGCACGGTGTAAATCAATCACCGATAATTTTATTTGCTGATGATTTTCAAAAAGCGGAATATCAAGCAAAAAGTGACACAAATAACAATCACGATGATTAACCCCAGCCGCATGCATTTGGGCAACCATTTTTGCCAAATAAATCACTAAACAACGCTTTATATGATAGCTAGGTGGATTAGTTAACCATGGCTTAGTAAAATCTTCTAAACTCACAGTCGGGTTAAGATCTCTTGTCACAATAAACGAATGACGAGTCAGCGGATTTAGCCCCTTACGACCAAATGCTCGCCCATCCATCGTATTAACGCCAACTTGCTCCAAACGCTCAATCGCATCCCACTCTTGCTTAGCATCTAAAACAGGTAAACGTAACGAAATAAGATTCTTCACAATCTCTTTAATGGTTGTACCACGATGAATTTTAATAAAATACGATTCATCACCAAGCTCAAAATTCAACGTCTTACGTTGCTTAACCGCTCGATAGACTTTGCCTGATATTAACTCAACTTCCGCAAACGGATCTTTATTTTTCCACAAAGCATCAAAAGGGCATTTTAACTTCAACTCATTCATAATGATCACAACCTAAAATAATATCTGCGGCACGCTGGGCTAAATGATATAAATCAGCCGTTTTACCATAATGTATTGCATTGTTGTGCCATGTTAATAACTGATCGTGGTTTGTTATGGCATTTTGCAACGCTTGATTGAGATCTGCTTGTACAAAAGGTTCGGCAAGGATCACCCCAGCATTGGCATCATCAATATGATAAGCATAGCCCGAAGTGCTTGACACAATCACTGGCACTCCAGCGGCTAACCCTTCAATAAGCACCATACCAGCAGCTTCTTGTCTTGCAGGGTGCAATAGCAAATCTGCCGCAAATAAAAAGTCAGGGATATCATTACGGCCTGCAAAAAAACGTACTTGATACTCAATGCCGAGTTGCTTAGCCAGTTTTTGATAAGCTTCGGGATTATCCTGTCCCACTACTAAAAAAGTCACTTTTTGTTTTAAATCGCATGGTAGTGCGGCAATGGCGGTTAAAGAACGATCTACTCCCTTACGCTTAAAATCTGATCCAATTTGCACAATCACAAAATTATGTTCATCAATTTGATTGGCTTGCCTAAATTGCTTACCTTTAGCTAGCGACTCATAATTGTATTGACGATCTTGCGCAATACCGGGTGGCAAAAGGTAAAATCGAGATGGATCAGTATGATAATAGTGCTCAAAATCACTAATTTGCTGTTTTGTTAGTACCATAACTTTGGTTTGGCTATGTTGATTAAATACCGCATCTTCAAAAGCCAAATAGTGCTTACAGCGTTTTGACAATTTATACAAAAAGCCCTTGTGTGAAACCTTTTCGGCATAACAAGTATCACCTGCAAAATAAACATCCAAATCAGGCATTTTATTAAAGCCAACTACACAATCAACAGGATTTGCTTGTAAATGAGTCTTCACCCAATAGTAATAAGATTGATTACGACTATGGTTGGATAAGCCCTTTTTAGGTACCCAAATAATGTCAAACCCACAAGGTACATCGCCTTGCCAATCCATGACATAAACACGAACATTATGTCCTCGATTTTGACAAGCTTTGGCTATTTGCAAAAAATCACGTTGCAAACCACCAAAAGGAAAATATTTATAAATACAAAAAGCCAGTTGCATGCAGATTGTCTCAAGTTTGAAAGGCGTATTATATACTTAGTATTTATTTGGGTGCAAAGTTTGATTTTTATATAACCAAATTTGCTGGAAAATTTTGGTCATAGTGACAGTTGAATAAGCATACTGTCATTTGTAAAAATAATTCAAGAGTCTATACCATTATAATTTGGTTTTATTCTTAGTGTGAGTGCGTTACGCTATTGATAATCTCTCAAACTATAATAATTTTAAATGAAATTGTTAGCACCATTGAAAACGTAAAAAGAATGACCAAAAACAATAGAGAATAGCAAGGGACAAATAGATATATCTTATTTTTCTATTTTTTATAAAAAATAAACTCAAAATTAAGGGAATGGTAAGGATAAGAAAAACGTCTTCACTATTTCTTCCACCTAATGGCAACGTGCAAAGGTTGTCTGGATCACCTGTAAAAATCATCCATTCATATTTATTGGTTGAAAATAAATTAATAATTATTAATAAAAAGGCGAAGTGGATAAATGAAAGGATGTCCTTTTTCATAATCATTAAATCCACTTATGATTTAAAAAAGTAACTATCACCAATAGCACTACCTTGAGCACCAAACTGGCGTAAATTGTGATCAACAGCATTCATCGATTGCCAATGGTTTTCACACCAATCAGGGGCGAGTAAAGTTGGTTTTCTGGCATTAGCTGATATGCGATGATACAAAATATTGGCTGGAGTTTGGCGAATGATATCGCCAGCAATATCGACATATTCATCTAATGATAATACTGGAAGCCGCCCAGCCCGCCACGCTTTTGCCATAATACTACCTTCAACAATATGTAAAGGGTGTAATTTTAAACCGTCCACACCACAGTCGAGCACACGATTAAGGGTTATAAAGTTATCTTGTTTGGTTTCTTTCGGTAAACCAATAATTAAGTGAGTACAGACCTTAATGCCAAGCTTGCGTGCCTTTTGTACGGTTTGATAATAATCATCAAAAGTATGCCCTCGATTAATATCGTGTAAGGTTTTGTTATGAGCAGTTTGTAAACCAAGTTCTAACCAAACTTCATAGCCATTGGATTGATAATTCGCAAGCAAATCAAGTACTTCATCAGGAACACAATCAGGGCGAGTACCAACACAAAGCCCAACAATATCCGCACTATTCAGGGCTTCTTCATACATACTTTTTAGAATTTCAACCTCGGCGTAGGTGCTGGTATAAGCTTGAAAATAAGCAAGGTATCGTTTAGACTTTTTCATCTGTTGGGCTTGCGAGGTTAATTGTTCAGAAATTGATTTAACCTGAATAGATTCATCAATGATTGAGGCAACATTACAAAAAGTACAACCACCTTGACCAATAGTACCATCTCGATTGGGACAACTAAAGCCACCATGTAAAGTAAGTTTATAGATCTTTTCGCCATAACGACGTTGTAAATCGGAACCGAATGTATTAACGACTAAATGAAGTTGCATTATAAACCAAATAAAATTTTTAATTATTTTAGCAATATGTCTTGTATGCCATATCTTATCCATAATACTACTTTTCAACAATATATAAATATTTTTTATAACTCAAAAAAAAGATTGAAATTAAGCACTGATTAAGTAAGGATAATTGGTGTTGTTTTTTTATACTGTAGTGTGCGACAACGTTTAAGGTTTGTTGCGATTAATAACTAGGAGTTAACATGTTTAGTAAAGATATGACTATTGCCGATTATGATGCGGAATTGTGGAATGCTATTAAAGGTGAAGAACAGCGCCAAGAAGATCACCTTGAACTGATCGCATCAGAAAACTACACCAGCCCACGAGTAATGCAAGCGCAAGGTTCGCAATTAACCAATAAATATGCCGAAGGTTATCCCGGAAGACGTTATTATGGTGGTTGTGAGTATGTTGATATTGTTGAAAAATTAGCAATTGATCGTGCTAAGGCTTTATTTGGTGCTGATTATGCTAATGTGCAACCGCATTCAGGTTCACAAGCTAATTTTGCCGTTTATATGGCGCTTTTAAATACAGGCGATACTGTTTTAGGTATGAATTTGTCTGAAGGTGGGCATTTGACGCACGGTTCACCAGTTAGCTTTTCGGGTAAATTTTATCATGTTGTGGATTATGGTGTTGATGATTCAGGGCGTATTGATTATGACAAGTTAGCTAAAACAGCTCAAGAATCTAAACCTAAAATGATTATTGGTGGATTTTCAGCTTATTCTGGGGTGGTGGATTGGCAACGTATGCGTGAAATCGCCGATAGTGTGGGTGCTTATTTTTTTGTGGATATGGCGCATGTGGCAGGGCTAGTTGCGGCAGGTGTTTATCCAAATCCAGTTCCTTATGCTCACGTTGTTACTACTACAACTCATAAAACTTTAGGTGGTCCTCGTGGCGGTTTGATTTTGGCTAAAGGTGGTAGTGAAGAATTATATAAAAAGTTAAATTCTGCTGTCTTTCCAGGAGCACAAGGTGGTCCTTTAATGCATGTAATTGCCGCTAAAGCAGTTGCGTTAAAAGAGGCGATGGAGCCTGAGTATAAAATCTATCAACAGCAAGTGGTGAAAAACGCTAAAGCTATGGTCGAGGTGATTTTGCAACGTGGCTATAAGGTAGTTTCTGGCGAAACACAAAACCATCTGTTTTTAATTGATTTAGTCGATAAAAATATCACAGGTAAAGAAGCTGATGCGGCTTTAGGTAGTGCTAATATTACCGTTAATAAAAATAGTGTACCAAAAGATCCACAAAGCCCATTTGTAACATCTGGTGTGCGTATCGGTACGCCGGCTATTACTCGCCGAGGCTTTAAAGAAGCCGAATCGCGAGATTTAGCTAATTGGATTTGTGATGTTTTAGATAATATCGATGACGAGCAAAACATCCAAGCCGTGAAAGAAAAGGTGCTTGAAATTTGCCGTCGTTTGCCAGTTTATCAGCATTAATGGTTGTTTCATTTCGCCGACGGTTGTCGGCGAAATGGTTTTTTGCTTTTATTTACCAATATTGGCATTTGTGTCAGTTTTGTTTTGGGTTTGTGCTTGTTTGTGCTGTTCGATATAGCGGTCAAGGTAACCTTCATGCCATAACCAGCCTCCTGTAACTCCAACACCAAGTAAAATTGCTAACCAAAAAATAATAACTAATTTGTTGTGACGTTGTTTCATTGGATCGCGCAAATTACGTTTTGCATTGGTAGGGAGCTGGGCTTTGCTAGTGAGCAAGCTTCCTAGCATTAAGTTGATTTTGACTTGCCCATTAATTGCCCAACCAGATGCTTCTAGTAATGGTCCAAGTGTTCTTCGACGTAATTTTAACCATGCTAAAATAACAGAAGGTCCTGAAATAATTAGAAATAATCCAATAAAAACTAAAGGTACTTGCCACCAAGCTAGCGCAAAAATGGCTTGGAATATTGTGGCTAATGCTGTGCCGATTGCGCCAATGGCTAAACCAATTGCAGCAAAAATCCCTACACTTTTACCAATATCAAACTTATTAGCTGGATTTTGTAGTGTTTGTTCACTTGATTTTTCGACATCGGCATCTTTGCTGCTTGCCCATTTGTTAATTTGTTCGGTAATCACACGCCCCATACGTTGATAAGGAGCCCAAATTGCTTGTTGGATGCTGATTGGCTTAGTGATTATTTTCACAACATTGGCATCCCAATCGTTACCTTTATTGTCAATAAACACACCATTGCGACCTTCAATTAATAAATCACCTTGTCCTGCTGTCATTGCTGCTGCAATTAGCTGTTTTTCTCCATGTCTAGTGCATTCACAATAAAGTAAACAGAGTTCAGAATAATTTGCCATGGTTGCGTGTTTGGCAATATTATCGACCGCAACGCAAAGTGTTGCACAGCGACCATCAATGTAGAGTTCACCAAGTTGAAATGCTGCTCGTGTTTCAGGCTGAAAGAAGTCTGCAAAAGAGGCAAAGTTAACTAGCAAACGGTAGAGGTGTTTATGAAATAGAACTAATTTTTCTAACACGAGAATATCTGATGCGGATATCGGTGTTTGATTATCTTGTTCAACCATTTGCTCAAATTCAGTCAGTAAATCATTGTTAGCTAGGTTGGTAATGATGCTAATAGGAATATCATCTATACTGGCCGAAGGCTCAATTTCAACAGTTAAGTGTGCCATTTCGGGCTTAGTGCTAATAAGTGAGGTATATGCTTGCAAGCTTTGTTGTATATTTTGCCATTCTTGTTGTGTTAGTTGGTCTGGGTTGGATAATGATGATTCTATTAATGTCTTAAATCGGCTGATTTTAGCTTTCCAAAGTGGATTTAGCCCATTGACTAGATCTAGAGTATCAGTTGTGTCGATTTTGGATAGCGGTAATTCGGCTAATTCTTCTTCAGATAGTAATCCGTTTTGTGTTGGTACAATATATTTTTCGTCGACATTAAGTGCCGTTTGCGCTTGAGGGGCGTATTGTGCTAATTCAGCACGTAAAAAATAATCATCAATTTTGGGTTTTAATAGCTGAATTAGTTTCCAAATTTCTGCGGTATTTTCACCAAATGGGGTTTGCGTATTACTTATTTTTGTTTGCCATTGTAACCACGTTTGTAGATTTTCAACAAAGGTGGTTGCTATGTTTAAATCAATGCCATCTTGCCCACTCATATCTTTTTGTGCACCAGTAGTTTTGATTGCTGTTGTAATAAACATTTGCATGTTTGGTGACAATTCGCTTGATGGAGGAAAGATTAAATCACCATTATAAAGTTTGTCAGCATTGATTTTTATTGATTGTTGTATATCATCTTGTGTTAAATAATCCACATTTTTTTTATTTAAGCTAGCTAAAATGCTTTGTGCGGTGACTGATAATTTTTTTCCTTGCGGGATCGATGCGTTAATTTGTGATAATGGTAATGTTTCACTTGTACTTAAGATACTATCAAATGAATTGATTTTATCGCAAGTCCAGCTAATGGCATCTAAAATATCAGGTATGCGAATACGTCCGTCATTATCTGAATCGAGTAGAGATAAGGTTCGTTCATCAAAATCCAACCCTGTTGTTGGGCAACTTAAAGCCACCCATAATTTAGGATCTAAATCAGGTAAATTGATAATATCACTGGCACTTTTAAATACGACTTGATCAAGCCCACCAACACGTTGAAATGTCCACATATGGCTCATAATAATCTCCACACAAAAATTTGATAATATCTTTGTTAAAAGAAAACAGTGGGTTGTCTACATTTCATGACTAAAATAACCCTCTAAACACTCATAAGGCTTTTTACTGGATATCGCTTGATGAGATTTAATTGTATTATAATAGCTAATAAATCGCTTAAACTTTTGTTTTCTATTTTTTGAATCTTCGGATATTTGCTGATTATGCCATATCTTCATTAAAGTTCGTACCACTCTTTCTGCTTTTCCATTTATTTATTGGTAGTTAGGGTTAGTGACTTTTTGGTTTATGTGATTATTATGCATTTTAACAAATCGGTGAATGCTACGCTTTCTTTATGATATAGTCGCTGTTGAACCTAGTGAAAAATAAAGCCTAATGGAAAAGGAGATTGTTAAATGAATAAAATAGGAAAAGATGAATTAGTAGTTACCTCACTTTTATCTATACTTTTGGATTGTAAATACCCCCAAACTTAGTACACAACTCACGTAGAAAATCATGCTGCCTGTTTTAGTGTTTTATACTCAATCGGTGTCATGTTATTTAATGCCTCATGCGGTCTTTCGGTATTATAAATCGTTAACCATTCTTCGGTTATTCTCCTTGCTTGTGCTAAGTTGTTAAAAAGATATAAATCGAGTACTTCAGTACGATAGGTACGATTAAATCGTTCAATATAGCCATTTTGATAAGGGCTACCGGGCTGGATATAATCAATGGCTATATCATGTGATTTAGCCCAGTTTATAAAGGTTTTTCCTGTAAATTCTGGCCCATTATCGACCCGTATTTTTAATGGATACCCATGATATTCGGCCAGTTTATCTAAGTAACGGGTAATCCTTCCTGCTGGTAAGCTTACTGCAATATCAATCCCTAACGCCTCACGATTAAAGTCATCGATGACATTGAATGTCCTAAAGCGACGTTGATTACGGCTACTGTCACTCATAAAATCCATTGACCAACATTCACCTTGTTTATTGGGTGCTGATAGCCTTTCTGGGCTTCGTGGAGGAATGCGCTGTTTACGCTTTACCCTGAGATTAAGCTTTAATTGGCAATACACCCGATACACCCGTTTATGATTCCATTTATAGCCGAGCTTTTTGATACGATTAAAGCATTTGGGAAAGCCCTAGCGCAAATGCCGGTCAACGATAGCATTCAAAACCGAAACAATCACCGAATCATCCGGTAACTTAGGTTGATAATAGTAAGCACAACGACTTAAGCCAACAATGGCACAACTCATAGCAATAGTAACCGAATGATTTTGTTGTAGTTGCTGTGCCCACGTTTTACGTGCTTTTGTGGGCACTACAGCTTTTTTATGATTTCTTCCTGAAGCTGGGATTTTAAGCTCAGTTCGGCAAACATCTGCTTAAGCTTGCGGTTTTCATTATGTCAGATATTATATGGATCAAACGCATAATAACTCCCGTAAATTTATTTAGAAATTGATTTAGGAATCCAACAAATTGCTAAAATACCGACAATGAAAGTTAGTGCACTTGCCACAAGGATTGCAATGTGCATTCCATCGACAAAAGCAAACTTTGCCTGATTGATTAATGCAATCGATAAATTCGGATAATCCAGTGTTTCATTTAATGTTCCAGCAACATTTGGTCCAGAAACTCTAAAGTAAAATGCAGCTAAAGAACCCAAGATAGTAATTCCCAATGCATTTCCTATTTCGTTACTTGTTTCTGCTAATGAAGCTGCTGCTCCGGCGTTAGCAGGAGGTACTGCTGAAATAGCTATCTCTGCGACTAGGCTAAAAGATAGTCCATATCCAACACCAGCTATAATAGATGAAATTATTACTGCAATAACTCCGTGTTCTATATTTGTAAATAATAGAATAGCTATTCCCAAGCTAAGGAAAAAATGAGTCATGACTAGAGAATTCTTTTTACCAATACGATCAGCTATTTTATTTGTTACGATACAAGTAATGATTAATACAAACGCACCAGGTAGAGCAAATAATGCAGCTGTAAAAACATCAAATCCTAGAACAGATTGAAGATAAATACCCGTTAAATAGCCCGAAGCAGACCATACGACCAAGGATAATAATCCTGTAGCAATTGCAATTGAAAAAACACGATCTTTAAATAAAGATACATTCAACAGTGGATATTTAATATGATTTTGTCTTCTGACAAACCAAATTAAACTTATGATACCAATCAAACCAATTGTGATTTGTAAAGTAGATATACCATAGGCTGCGGCGTTTTTTATTGAATAAGTGAATAATAAAATTCCTGCAAATGATAAAACTAAACTTAATATGTCTATCTTTCCATAGTTTACTTGCTTAACTTCTTTTAGAAAAATAGGAGAAAAGATCAAAAATAAAATAATTACTGGGATATTAATAAAAAATACAACTCCCCAGTCAAATTTACTTAGAAGAAGTCCACCTATTATTGGTCCAATGGCAAATCCCCCAGCAAATGTAGCTGCAAATATTCCAATTGCTTGTGCAAGCTGCTTTGGATTCAAAAATAAGTTACTTAAAATAGCAAGCCCTGATGGCAGTAATGTAGCTCCTCCTAGCCCCATAATCGCTCGACTAATAATTAACATTTCTGGACTTGATGAAAATGCAGCACAAATTGAACCAACACCAAAAGTTATTGAGCCAAATATAATTAATCGTAGTCTTCCATAATGATCTCCTATGTTTCCAAATACGACTAATAAAGAGCCAACAATAAATCCATAAATATCTAATATCCATAATGACTGATCGGCTGTAGGTAAAATTGAAGATGTAATCTTTGGCATAGCCAAATATAGTACAGAACCATCCATTGAAACCAAAAGTACTAACGCTAATATAGTTATTAACCCAAACCATGCTTTTTTATCTGCTTTCGAGTTAACACTTGAACTGTCTTGATTTTTTTCTGTCATAATTAATTATCCTAAGCTGATAAAGTATTTTTTGTAAAAGTTAATTCTTGATTATCAATAAGAATATTGAATAAGCTTTTTTTAAATATAGATAGGTTTTTTTTGATACTATAGTCTTTGATAGTAGCGAAATATGTTCTCTTTAAAACAAAACTAGCTCCGATTCCGTTGTTAATTTCATTTGAAATGATACTATCTACAAGATTTTTATGTTCTTTATCACTATTACTGTAATGTTCATTTTCGATAAGTAGATTATGATCTTCTATCATTTCTATTATTTTTGTTTGTTGTTTAATTTTCATTACAACAAGAGGAGTTTCGTCATCAACATATTTGAATCCTTTCTCTTTAATTTGTTTAAATGAGATTAATGCTAATACATCATGTAGTTTATTTTGTTTATAATTGAAAGAATCAAACGGAATATCGTCAAGTGTGTCGTAAGTTGCAAAATTGCCAGTAAATACGTCGACTGTGTTGTTGTCTAATTTCGGTCTATAAACGATAGCAAATGAAGTGGGTTGATCTGAAAGAATTGATTCTAAATTCTCGTTCATATTATTTAGTTTCATTTTCAAAAAAATTTAGAAAAAATGTTGCATATCATGAATTAATAATACTGCTCGAGAGCAATCAATTTTCCAATTTGGTATATTTGAGAATAACTCATCTTTTTTGGGGAATGAGTAATTAATTTTAAATGGTATATATTCCATATCAACGGTCCTTTTAATTATGTTAAAAACCCAAACTGTTATATTAAAGCCATACAAGTGAGATAATTACAATTAAAGTGGCATTTTGCGAACTTTATCACTAAGCGACAATTGTCTATTTATGCAATTTGTCACTAAGCGACATATTAAGTATATGAAAAGTATTGCTGCTTGACAAGAATAATTAGTAAAATACTTAGATTTTCTTACATATCTAATATAGCTTTATACTGCTAGAGTCTGTAACTAAAAGGTATGACATATAAGAATGAAGTACTTAATTTAAATTTTAGTGGAGCATTAATACGTGACAAAAACAAACGACTCTCTTCGAGAAAGAAAAAAAATAAAAATGCGAGAAGAGCTAGTTGAAGCCGCATTCAAGTTATTTGTACAAAAAGGGTTTGATAATACCACCGTAAATGATATCGCAGATCTTGCTGATGTATCATCTAGGACGTTTTTTCGTTATTTTTCCTGTAAAGAGGATGTAGTTCTAGATTATCAGCTAGTCGAATATGATGAAATTATCACATCTTTAGAGTTTAGACCCGCAACTGAATCCATATTACTTGCATTACGAAAATCATCGGTAAATGTAACAAAATGCTGTGAAGAGGGAGCTTACGGAATAGATCCAAATAGATTTAAGATACTAAGAGATCTAATTCGGAATCATCCGTCGATTCGTGCAAAAAATAATGAATTATTACAATCAAAAAAACAACTCCTTACCGAATTAATTGCAAAAAAATTAGGGGTAAACCATTTGCATGATATGAGACCAATGATATTATCGACTCTATTAGAGTTTGTATATAGTGCTGCCTATGATATATGGAAAGAGAAAAAGGACTCTGCACCATTTTATGATGTATTAGATGAAACCTTTGTTCTTATAGAAAATGGAATGAACTATCCCTGCGTATATTAAATACATGATGAAGGCACTACCACTACAATTCATCAAAATGAATGGATCGGCTACACTAAGTAGTACCAGTTTTATAAGGTCATTGTTATGATAAACTAAAAAATAAGAGAAGGTAACAACAATGGCAGTCGATTCATCACGAAGAGCAAAACGTAGCTTTACTAACGAGTTCAAAAAACAAATGGTCATACCACTACTTTAATTTATAAAAATCAGACGGCTTTTAGGTCATTTATATCTATTCGTAACTAGTTAAAAGGTTAGAGAATTCATCAAATGACGAAACTAATTCGGTGTCTTCATAGGTTTCAATATCTTTTACTTTTAATAAATCCATACATTTTTTATTTGCTGTCATCAATGGAAAATCTGGACCGGCAATAAACATTGGATGTTCATGAATAAGTAAAAAGATGGCTTTTTCTAACGCTGGATGATCAGAAGGTTTAATAATTTCAATCGACTCTATTATATCCTTGCTGCTCTCTTTGAAGGATAGATATAAGGTACAATGATTGCATATAATCATATCTTCATAAACTTCATCACCATAATCTAATAAATATTCTTCGTCATCTTTTTTAGTACAATACGGGCTGAACGCATTTAAAACAATATCTTGTGTAACACTGTCATCCATTGCAATGATACTATATTCTATTCCCATGAATCTCTCCTTAAATAGTTATAATTCAAATAAAATATTTACACTATAAGTATAACAACACAGTTAAATAAAAATAGTAAGTTGTTTGCGTATCTATTCTACCGTTACCGATTTTGCTAAATTACGAGGCTGATCGACATCGGTTCCTTTGATCAAAGCAACATGATACGCAAGTAGTTGTGTAGGTACTGTGTAATATATTGGTGCAGTAAGTTCTTCAATATGGGGTAGGTTTATAATGTGCATGGTGTCATCACTAACAAATTCCGAATCTTCTTGGGCAAAAACATACAGTTGACCGCCACGCGCTCGAACTTCTTCTATATTAGATTTTAATTTTTCTAGCATTTCGTTGGTTGGTGCCATAACAATCACTGGCATATCCGCATCAATTAATGCAAGTGGACCATGTTTGAGTTCACCAGCAGCATAGGCTTCAGCGTGAATATAAGATATTTCTTTGAGCTTTAGCGAAGCTTCCATAGCGATTGGATACTCATCACCTCGACCTAAGAATAGCGCATGATGTTTATCCACAAAATGACTAGCTAGTTTTTTTATTTGAGGTTCTGCTGTTAGCACCTGTTCAATGCGGTTTGGTAGGACTTGTAGTGCATGCACAATAGCCTGCTCAGTACTTTCAGCAATATTATTTATGCGTCCTAATTTAGCAACTAGTAGCAATAAAACCGTTAATTGTGTGGTAAAGGCTTTAGTTGACGCAACACCGATTTCAACCCCCGCCTTGGTTAATAGAACTAAATCTGCTTCGCGCACGAGTGTTGAGGCTGCCACATTACAGATAGCAAGGGTGCTTAGGTAATTATTTTCTTTGGCTAATCGCAATGCAGCGAGTGTGTCAGCCGTTTCACCAGATTGTGAAAGGGTGATAAATAAGCTATTTTTGCGACGAGCTGGATTTCGATAACGGAATTCTGATGCAATCTCAACATCACAAGGAATTCCTGCTAAAGCTTCAAACCAATAACGTGCAACCATACCTGCATTATAAGCAGTACCACAGGCAACAATTTGAACATGCTCAACCTGTTTAAGGATGGCTTTGGCTTCATCACCAAGTTCGGACAAATCAACTTTACCATGTACCATGCGACCTTCAAGCGTATTTTTTATTGCATTAGGTTGTTCGTAGATCTCTTTTTGCATGTAATGGCTGTAGCCTGCTTTACTACCCGCATCATACTTTGCATCAGATTCTAAACATGGTCTTGCTACTTTTTGATGATTTTTGTCTAAGATTGTTACTTTTCGGTGAGTGATAAGTGCGATATCACCTTCTTCCAAATAGATGAATTGGCGAGTGACGGGTAATAGTGCTAATTGATCGGATGCGATAAAGTTCTCACCTACACCACAACCTATAACTAAAGGACTGCCTGAACGTGCCGCAACAAGTATATCTGGATTGCGAGTGTCCATAATGACTGTACCGTAAGCCCCTCGTAGTTGCGGAATAGCTTTTTGTACAGCGTCAAATAAGGAACAATCTTCTGTTGATATAATGTTATGAATTAAGTGAGCAATAACTTCAGTATCCGTTTCTGAACGAAATTGATAACCTTTGGCGATCAGCTTTTCACGTAGTGGTTCAAAATTTTCGATAATTCCATTATGCACAACGGCAATAAAACCAGATACATGTGGATGAGCATTGTGTTCAGCTGGTTCACCATGAGTTGCCCAGCGAGTATGAGCAATTCCTGTAGATCCTTCTAGTGGATGCTGTTCAATGGCATCTTTAAGTGCTTGTACTTTGCCAACACGGCGAACGCGTTGTAATTCA
Organism: Gilliamella sp. Gris3-2; assembly: GCF_001690345.1. NCBI lineage: Bacteria > Pseudomonadati > Pseudomonadota > Gammaproteobacteria > Orbales > Orbaceae > Gilliamella > Gilliamella sp. Gris3-2. Next base: position 132,404 of record NZ_LZHB01000023.1, on the reverse strand, counting down.
CCTTGTGATGAAATAATAGCCAGTCCTGCCGAGTCATAACCACGATATTCTAATCGTTTTAAACCTTCTAATAATATTTCAGCAACATCACGTTTGGCGATAGCACCTACAATTCCACACATAGTTTATTCCTCGTTAGTTAGCTTTGTTGGTCGTTTCCAACCAGCAAGTTGTTTTTGTTTTACTCGGCTTACGACCAATTCGTTCTCATTCACATTATTGGTAACCGTTGTGCCTGCTGCAATAGTTGCCCCTTTACCCACTTTTACAGGTGCAATTAATTGCGTATCAGAACCGACAAACACATCATCTTCAATAATAGTTTTAAATTTATTTGCACCGTCATAATTACAGGTGATGGTGCCTGCACCTATGTTGACGTTACTACCAATTTCGCTATCGCCAAGATAGCTTAAGTGTCCGGCTTTGCTTGCTTGGCCTAGATGTGCTTTTTTTAATTCAACAAAGTTGCCAACATGGGCTTGTTCATCAAGCTGTGAACCAGGTCGTAGACGGGCGAAAGGTCCAATAGTGCACTGTTTAGCGATAGTTGAATCTTCAATAATGCTATACGGGCTGATTGTTGAATTGTCATCAATTGAGCAATTTTTTAAGACACAGCCTGCACCAATAAATACGTTATTGCCTAGTTTGACATTTCCTTCAATAATTACATTACAATCAATCGTAACATCTTTACCATGCGATAGTGTGCCTCGTAAGTCAAAGCGATTTGGATCAAGCAGTGTTACACCAGCTAGTAATAAATTTTGAGCTTGCAGGTGTTGATATTGTCTTTCTAACATTGCCAATTGTAGGCGATTATTAACACCTTCAACTTCAAATTGTTGAACTGGGTGCGAGGTTAAGATTTCATAACCATCTTGGTAAGCAAAAGCAATAATATCGGTTAAGTAGAACTCTTTTTGCGCATTATTATTGGTTAAACGTAATAACCAACTTTTCAATAATTTTCCGTTAACTAGCATTATGCCGGTGTTAATTTCGTTGATTTTTTGTTGTTCTGGTGTAGCATCTTTTTGTTCAATAATAGCAACAACTTTGCCATTTTTGCGTTCTATTCGACCATAACCTGTTGGATCTTCAAGAATAACAGTTAATAAAGCGATACCTTGCTGGGGTTTACTGGCAATTAAAGTTTGTAGTGTTTGAGCCGATATAAGGGGAGTGTCGCCATATAAAATTAAGATATCTTCGTCATCTTGAATGTAAGGGATAGCTTGTTGCACTGCATGACCAGTACCTAGTTGTTCAGCTTGATATACCAGTTGCACATGTTGCTCTTTAAGCGCATCTTTAAGCGCATCTTTAAGCTGTTGTTTGCCATGTCCATAAACAATATTGATGCGATTTGTATTAAGTTGTTGAACTGTATCAATCACATGTTGTAACATCGGCTTGGCGCCAATTTTATGTAAAACTTTAGGTAGGTTGGAATGCATCCGTGTGCCTTTTCCTGCCGCCAAAATAATTGCACTTAGCTTTGGTGGTGAAATTGCCATAATTGGTTCCGATCTGGTTGAATTAGCGTAACACTATAATCAAAATTTTTAATGAAATCATCCCCAATCTTTTAATTTTTATCATAAAAAAAGTAAAATTGATATTTACCCAAGAGTTTAACAAAAGAGGCAGCAAGTTATGAATTCCGCTATAAAAGTTTTATTACTCTATACCACACATGAAAAACAGACATTTAAGATTATGCAACGTATAAAAACACGACTTAATGGTCGATGTGATTGTGATGTTATTGAGCTGTTACCCGATACTAAAATCGATTTGACACAATACCAAGCAGCCTTATTGGGAAGTTCCATTCGCTATGGATTTTATAGCAAATTAATGAAAAAGTTTATAAATGAGAATTATCAGCAGTTAAATAGAATGAAGTCTGGATTTTTTGGGGTAAATATGGTGGCAAGAAAACCCAACAAAAATACACCAGAAACAAATTTATATACCAAAAAGTTTTTAGCTAAAATAGCATGGAAACCAGCTTTTACTGCTGTTTTTGCTGGTGCGCTTTATTATCCTCAATATAATTGGTTTGATCGCAATATGATCCGCTTTATTATGTGGTTAGGGAAAGGTGATACTGATGTAACAAAACCAGTTATTGAATATACAGATTGGGCAAAGGTAGATGAATTTGCCAAACAGTTTTATACTTAAACGTATAGTTACCTGAAACTTTTTTACAAATAAATTGATATTTTTCTAGAGATATCAAGTGTTCAACTTCTTTTAAAGAAACTTTGTGATATAGATCAACATTTCGGCTAAAAAGGTGTACAATACTGCGCCTATAGAATCTGTCTCCTAATTGGAATTTTAATTGTGATTGAAAATTTAAGAAATATTGCCATTATTGCTCACGTTGACCATGGTAAAACAACATTGGTTGATAAGTTATTAAAACAGTCAGGTACGCTAGATAATCTACGTGGTGACGATAACGAACGCATAATGGATTCAAATGCGCTTGAAAAAGAGCGTGGTATTACCATTTTAGCTAAAAATACCGCTATTGATTGGAATGGTTACCGAATTAATATTGTTGATACCCCAGGACATGCTGATTTTGGTGGTGAAGTTGAACGTGTTATGTCTATGGTTGATTCTGTATTATTGCTCGTTGATGCAATGGATGGACCAATGCCTCAAACACGTTTTGTAACGCAAAAAGCATTTGCTTATGGTTTAAAACCGATTGTGGTTATCAATAAAGTAGACCGACCAGGAGCTCGCCCTGATTGGGTGGTTGACCAAGTGTTTGATCTGTTTGTTAATTTAGGCGCTACTGATGAACAGCTAGATTTCCCTATTGTTTATGCTTCTGCATTAATGGGTATTGCGGGCTTAGATCATGAAAATATGGCTGAAGATATGACGCCACTATTTGAAGCGATTGTTAAACATGTTGAACCACCAAAAGTGGATTTAGATGGTCCATTCCAAATGCAAATTTCTCAACTTGATTATAATAATTATGTTGGCGTTATTGGTATTGGTCGTATTAAACGTGGTCGTGTTAAACCAAATCAACAAGTGACTATAGTTGATAGTGAAGGTAACAAACGTACAGGTAAAGTAGGGCAAGTGCTAGGTCATTTAGGGCTGCAACGTTATGAAGCTGAAGTTGCCGAAGCTGGTGATATTATTGCATTAACTGGTCTTGGTGAACTCGGTATCTCTGACACGATTTGTGATAACAGTTGCGTCGAAGCTCTGCCGGCATTAACTGTTGATGAACCAACAGTAACTATGTTCTTTAATGTTAATAGCTCACCATTTGCTGGTAAAGAAGGTAAATATGTAACATCTCGACAAATTCTTGAGCGTTTAAATAAAGAACTTGTACATAATGTTGCATTGCGCGTTGAAGAAACTCCAGATCCAGATGCTTTTAGAGTATCGGGTCGTGGTGAATTGCATTTATCAGTACTCATTGAAAATATGCGCCGTGAGGGTTATGAGTTAGGAGTTTCTCGCCCTAAGGTTATTTTTAGAGAAATTGACGGTAAAAAACAAGAGCCATTCGAGCAAGTTACCCTTGATATTGAAGAACAACATCAAGGTTCAGTAATGGAAGCTCTTGGTTTACGCAAAGGTGATCTAACCAACATGTTACCAGATGGTAAAGGTCGTGTGCGTTTAGATTATGTCATTCCAAGTCGTGGACTTATCGGTTTCAGAACTGAATTTATGACTATGACTTCAGGTACAGGTTTACTTTATTCTACATTTAGTCATTATGATGATGTTCGCCCGGGTGAAATTGGTCAGCGTAATAATGGCGTAATGATTTCTAACGGTACAGGTAAAGCATTGGCTTATGCGTTATATGGTTTACAAGACCGTGGTAAGTTATTCCTAGGTCATGGTGCTGAAGTATATGAAGGGCAAATCATTGGTATTCATACTCGTTCAAACGATTTAACTGTTAACTGTTTAACGGGTAAAAAATTGACTAATATGCGAGCATCAGGTACCGACGAAGCAACAACACTTTCACCACCAATTAAAATGTCATTGGAACAAGCGTTAGAGTTTATTGACGATGATGAATTAGTGGAAGTAACACCGTTATCTATTCGTCTTCGTAAACGTCATTTGACGGAAAATGACCGAAAACGTGCATTTAGAAGTGGTAATAAAGACTAATTAATATTAGTTCTATCGTAATATGAAAACCTCGCTATTTAGCGAGGTTTTTTTTGGCTTTTACTCTAGCAATGGCATCGGCGATAGACTGTTTTCGGTCGATCGATGTGCTAGTTTTGTTTGCCATCGGTGTGACACGAGGAAACAAAATTGTTGGTGGCACTAATTGATTATGGTTTATTCGCTGTTGCTTTTTCTCAGTTAGCGCTAACTCTTCTGATTCACTTAATACAGTGCCTAAAGTGCTTAATGTAATACAGTCTGTTGGACAGGTATTAATACAATTACTGCACGAGGTACATAACTGTGGCAAAATTGTGTGCAACACTTGTTTACTGCCGACAATGGCATCAGTTGGGCAAACACGAATGCATTTGCCACAGCCAATACAGTTTTCTTCGTCAATAAATGCTTTATATTGTTCTTGGGTTTGCATAATTACTTCTTGCATTAACTTAAACCTACAATATTACCATCCTTGTCAATATCAATATGCCTATAAGCAGGATTAGTACCAAGCCCTGGCATGGTCATCACATTTCCAGCGTAAACACGAATAAAGCCAGCCCCTGCTGAAATAGCCAAATGGCTGATATCAACGTCAAAATTAGTTGGTACATTTTTTAAGTTAGCATCGGCACTAATTGACATTGGTGTTTTAGCAATACAAAGTGGCAAATGATCCAGTTTTAATTCTTCGATCTCTTTGATGTTTTCCAGTGCAGTGGCTGATAAATTAGCTTTGTTAGCACCATATTTTTTTACCATGGTTTGAATCTTATCTGCGAGTGGCATATTATCAGGATAAGGCAATTTAATTTCACTTGGCATTTCACACGCTTTAATAACATGTTTTGCTAATTTTTCAGCGCCTTTACCGCCTTGAGTGAAGACTTCACTCACTTCACAGGCAAATGCACCATGTTCAATCGCATATTTTTGTAAAAACGCTAATTCTTCTTCACTGTCGTGAGGAAAGCGATTAATAGCGACAATTACTTGCAATCTATAGCTTTTGGCATTGTTGATATGCCATGCTAAATTGGCAGCACCAATTTCAAGTAATTCAACGTTAGATTCCGAAATTTCTTTTGGAATTGCTTGCCCAGGTTTAATATTATATTTACCACTGTTAGATTTTAAACTACGAACTGTTGCAACAAGCACTACACATGAAGCTTTAATGCCAGCTTGGCGATATTTGATATTAAAGAATTTTTCCATGCCCATATCTGAACCAAAGCCCGCTTCAGTCACAACATAATCAGCAAGTTGTAACGCAATACGATCAGCAATGACAGATGAGTTACCATGGGCAATATTAGCAAAAGGTCCAGCATGAATAAGTACAGGTGTGTTTTCAACAGTTTGCATCAGGTTTGGATTAATCGCATTTTTAAGTAACACAGTCATGGCGCCAGCAACTTCAAGTTGTTCTGCAGTGATCGCCTCGCCTTGGATACTATAAGCTAAAATAATACGTCCAATGCGCGCACGCATATCTTGTAAATCTGATGCTAAGGCTAAAATTGCCATGAGTTCTGACGCTGCGGTAATTTCAAATCCATCTTGGCGCGTAATACCATTAACGCCACCACCAACACCGACAGTTATTTTTCGAAGTGCACGATCGTTATGATCTATCACTCGCTTCCACACAATGCGATTTACATCAATGTTTAAACGCGGTAAACCTGTTTGTGCAGTAAATTCATCACCTAAACGTTCTTCATGATAAAGCCTTGAATCTAAAGCAGCAGAAGCTAAATCATGTGCGGCAGTAATGGCATGAATGTCACCTGTTAAGTGTAGATTTAATGTTTCCATTGGCAAAACCTCGGCTTTACCACCGCCAGCAGCACCACCTTTAACACCAAATACAGGACCTAAACTTGGTTGACGGATACAAGCGATTGCTGACTTACCAATATAATTTAAGCCCTCACTTAGCCCGATAGTATTAACTGTTTTACCCTCACCAAGTGGCGTCGGCGTGATAGCAGTAACTAATACCAATTTACCGTTAGGTTTGTTTGGTTTGGTTTTAAGAATGGATAGATCAACTTTTGCCACATGCTTGCCGTAAGGCAGGACAAATTCTTCTGGAATGTTGCATTGTTTAGCTATTTCGGTAATTGGATGTAATGGCATATTAATTCTCATCTAACAGTAATTTGGGTTATCAGTATAAATAATTTGATTTGCCGAATAAAGCGACAATTTTATCTTTATCGTTTTTCGGCACAATTCGCAATTATCTTGTTATAATTACTAAATCTATTCAATCAACATATATTTCATTAAAGGATAATAATTAAATGAATTGGTTTTCTGAGTATTCACTTTTTTTAGCTGAAACAGCAACAGTTGTTATAGCAATTTTAGCTGTACTTGTTTTTATATTAAGCCAACGCCGCAAGTCAGCAACGGTGGCAGGGCGGTTATCGGTTAAAGATATTAGCCAAGAATATGAACAAGTTAAAGACGACATGTTAATGTCAAGCATGGATGAGTTAGAAGCTAAGCTGTTTATGAAAGATCTTAAAAAACAGAAAAAAAATGAGAGAAAGCAAGCGAAATTAGCAGCTAAACAAAAAAAGAAACAAGTTAAAAATCAAGAAAAATCTGCCGAACAAACTTCGTCAGATTCAGATAATGTAGCGAAACCAGTAGAAAGTAATACAAACCAACAAGTTAAACCTAAATTATTTGTATTATCTTTCAATGGCAGCATGGATGCACACGAAGTTGAAGAATTACGCCAAGAAATCACTGCTGTATTAGCTGTTATTAAGCCTGAAGATAAAGTTGTCATTAAGCTTGAAAGTCCAGGTGGCGTGGTTCACGGTTATGGTCTTGCTGCATCGCAATTATTACGGTTTAGACAACGTGATATACCTTTCACTGTAGTGGTTGATAAAGTTGCGGCAAGTGGGGGATATATGATGGCTTGTACCGCTAACAAAATTGTGGCTGCACCATTTGCAATTGTGGGTTCAATTGGTGTGGTTGCGCAGATCCCTAATTTTAACCGCTTACTCAAAAAACATGATGTAGATATTGAATTACAAACGGCAGGTGCGTATAAGCGTACATTGACGATGTTTGGTGAAAATACCGAAGAAGGACGTCAAAAATTCAAACAAGAATTAGAAGAAACTCATCTTTTATTTAAAGACTTTGTTAAAGAGTATCGCCCAAATGTCGATATCGAACAAGTTGCAACGGGCGAACACTGGTTTGCAACACAAGCTAAAAATAAAGGCTTAGTTGACGAAATCAGTACGAGTGATGACTTTATTTTATCTCACTTACAAACACATAAAATTATCTCAGTCTGTTATCAACGTAGGCAAAAGCTATCGGAAAGAATTTCGAAGAACGTGATGAAAAGTGTAGAAAGATTGTTTTTCAGACAAGAAAACGGGCTGTAATAGCCCTTTTTGTGATTAACGTCAATTTTTTAATTGATTTGTTGGAGCTAATTATACTGATAATTATAATTAGCTCCCGTTTATCGTTGTGGTGTTGGTTAGATTAAAATCGTTTGATGATAATTGAAGTATTTATCCCACCAAATGCAAAATTGTTGGTTTGAAAATACTCAATATCTAAATTTCGACCAGTTCCCATTATATAGTCAAGGTCACCACATGCAGGATCAATATTATTTAGGTTAATTGTTGGATTGAACCAACCTGAGTGCATCATTTCAAGTGTTAACCAAGCTTCTAATGCCCCACATGCTCCAAGAGTATGGCCGAAATAACTTTTTAACGATGAGATAGGTGTTTGATTACCAAATATTTCAGAAGTTGCATTACTTTCAGCAATATCACCACGATCGGTAGCTGTACCATGAGCACTGATGTAACCAATATCAGCTGGTGATAAATTAGCTTTTTTTAATGCTTGCTCGATACATAGTTTCATTGTTTCTTTACGTGGTTGAGTAATATGGCTTGCATCACAATTTGTCATAAAACCGACTATTTCACCATATATTTTTGCTCCTCGCGCTTTTGCATGCTCGTATTCTTCAAGAATTAAAGCACCAGCTCCTTCACCAATCACTAAACCGTCACGATCTTTGTCAAATGGGCGAGGAGAACTTTTGGGATTATCATTCTTTTGACTGGTAGCAAATAAGGTGTCAAAAACTGCTGCTTCTGAAGGACATAACTCTTCTGCACCACCAGCTACCATTGCTGTTTGCATACCATATTTAATCGCTTCATAAGCATAACCAATAGCTTGGCTACCTGATGTACAAGCGCTAGAAGTTGTAATAACTCTTCCTTTTAATCCAAAGAATAAACCAGTATTGACAACAGTAGTATGCGGCATCATTTGTACATAAGTTGTAGCAGTAATATTATTAGTATGTTTTTCATTTAGCATTGTTGCAAATGAAGCGACGGGTTGTGTACTACCAGTTGAAGAACCAAATGCAATTCCTGTTTTACCATTTGTAATGATTGGGTCATCAAGTAAACCTGATTTTTCGAGTGCTATTTCTGTTGCTTTTGTAGATAATAAAGATACTCTTCCCATGGAGCGTATTTTTTTTCGGGTATAATGCTCTGGGATAGTAAAATTATCAATAGGTGCGCCTAATTTTGTATGCAATCCATCGTAGATTTCCCACTCGGGCATATATCTCACTGCGTTTTCTAGTTTTTTTAACTTTTCTTGTATGCTTATCCAGTCATTACCAAATGCAGTAACGCCACCCATTCCAGTTATGACAACCCTTTTAGTCATACCATCCCTCCGTTGATTGAAATTACTTGGCGTGTTATATATCCTGCTATATCAGACATCAAATAACTTGCTAACCCTGCTACTTCGTCCACTTGTCCCATGCGTTTTAATGGTATTATTCTCATTGCCTCTTGTAATGCAATAGGTTCCATATCTAAAATACCGGTATCAATTAAGCCTGGCGCAATACAATTTACTGTGATCTTGCGTTTAGCAAGCTCAAGTGCTAGAGCTTTACTTGCTCCAATTATCCCTGCTTTTGCAGCACTATAATTAACTTGTCCACGATTACCAACCAAACCAGAAACTGACGTTATACTAATAATTCGCCCACCGCTACGAAGTCCTATCATTGGCATAATACAAGGGTGCAGAACATTATAAAAACTGTCAAGATCAGTATGAATGACATTGTTCCAATCATCTTCAGTTAAAGCAGGAAAAGCTCCATCACGAATGATACCAGCATTATTTACAATACCATAATATGCGCCATAAAGTTCGATATCAGCTTCAATATTTTGTTGACACTGTATGCGATTACTTACATCGAATTGTATTAATCGAGCAGTGCCTCCAAATTGTTCAATATAATTTTTTGTTTCAATTGCTCCTTGCTTATCATTATTGTAGTGAACAGCAATGGCAAAACCATCTTGCGAAAGTTTACAGGCAATAGCTTTACCAATTCCTTTGCTTGCACCTGTTACCAGAATTGTTCGTTTCATTTCTTTTATTCTCCTAATCGATTTTGACCGAATAAATGAGCTAATTCAGTTTGATCAGGCTCATAGACATTGAGCTTTCCTGAAACGACACATTGTTCGTCGATCTTTATTTGACAATCAAAATTAGCTAGTTTGCTATCAAAAAGAACTAAGTTTGTATGGATAACTAAATGGCTGTAGTGAGGAAAGCTCGGTAATAATGTTTTTATTGATCTTCCACCTAGTAACATACCTAATTGTGGTTTTTTATTATTAATAATACCATGGTAACCATTCCATACGCCGATGGTTTGAGCCATTAATTCAATGGCATATAAATTGGGTAATTCATTATTATTATTTAAAAAAGGTGCCAAAATACCATTTTTATTAACTTGAACACTACAAATGCATTGTTCATCATTAATTAAATGAACTTTTTCTACCATTACCATTGGTTCTTCATGAGGTAAATAATAATTCGCTGGGTAATATTGCATTATATTTTTCCAATAATAAGAGATGCATTGTTACCACCAAATGCAAAAGAATTTGACATTATAATTGGAGTATTTAATGTCATACGCTTTGTAACAATATTGATTTTATCAAGATTTTCATCAAATGGTGAGACCGAAAAATCCTGTTGTGGTAAATAAATATTTTGATCAAGCAATAATGTGCTAATGGCTAATTCTGTCGCTGCAGCACTACCTAAAGTATGGCCAGTTAAATGTTTAGTTGAGCTACATGGCGGTAAATTTTGATTGAATAAGCGATAAACAGCTTTACTTTCGGCAAGATCATTCAATATAGTTGCTGTTCCATGAAGGTTGATATAACCAATGTCATTGGTCGTTAATCTTGCATTATCTAAAGCCGCTTGCATTGCTTTTTGAGCGCCTAATCCTTCTGGATGGGGTGATGAAATATGATGAGCATCAGATGATTCCCCAGTGCCCAAAATAACCATATTACTTGTTTCTTCTTTGGTAAGTAAAAATACAGCGCTTGCTTCGCCGATGTTTATTCCATTTCGGTTTTGTGCAAAGGGCATACATGGATTTGCAGAAAGTGATTCAAGTGCATTAAATCCATTAATTGGCATTCGGCTCAGGCTATCAGCTCCACCAACAATTGCTGCATCAACGATTCCTGATTCAATTAATCTTTTACCACTAATAATAGCTTTAGCACTAGATGTGCAGGCAGTTGATATTGTGTAACTAGGGCCTTTTAAACCAAGCAACGCCGTTAAAAAACACGATGGATCACCTAATTCTTGCTGATTATAAGAAAAAGTAGGTAAATGGATATTCGTTTGTAAGTAATGTTTTAAATTGACATCTCCTTCATGAATGCCTGAGGTGCTAGTCCCCATAATAATTGCTATTCGTTTATTCCCATAACGTAAAATAGCATTATCAATATCGGATTGAATTTGTAAGTAAGCTCCATATAATAATTGGTTATTTCGTGTTGAATATTGTGATAAACGTGTAGGAATTTTGGGTAAATCAGCTTTCACTTTACCTACCCAAGTTTTTTTATTGTTTAGCAACCAATTATTTTCTTCAATTAAACAGTGTGGTGCACAATACTGCTTAGTTAAATTCTGTCTAATTTCATTTAGAGAATTACCTAAACTATTGATTGCTCCTATAGCTGTAATATAAACCATTTATTTTGTATCCATACTTTGAATTGCAATTTTATAACCAAATATATGATGTTCAATTTGAATTGGTTTTCTTATCTTAGTTGATGGTTGTTCTGCATAGGTTATATCTATTATGGTTTCTTGTTTGTTATTGAGCAATGTTCTATGTAGCTCGTTATCAACGATTTGCCAGCCAGCAGGTAGTACGGTCAGCCAATCTTGAGTGGGTAAAATACTCAACATAATATCAGATAGAACTTGTTCGGGAGCAGGTAGTTCTTTAACAAATATATTGTGTTTTGTTTTTACTAGCTTGCCATCATAATCAATTTCAAAGAGCCTGATACCTAGAGCAGAAAGACCAATCACCTTTAATTGGTTGTTGCTAATATCAACTATGGCAATAATTGAGTTTTCCAGATTTTTATATTTAAATTTTAACAACTGCTGATCATGATAATTTTGTTTTGTATTTATTACTGGAAGATTAATTTTAACTTCTTTAGTTAACCATGCTTGAGATTGTGTTTTACTAGCACAACTAGTAACAAAAATGACTAATATCATCATGGTTAAAACTAAATATTTTTTCATCTTATATTCCTATTTTTAATTTTTATAAATTTTTTAAGTAATATTTGTCTGTTTTATAGCTAATGGAGCAAATATAAAAGCGGTGAAAATTCCACTCGTCAACACAATTCCAAAACCCATTATGGCATTCGTATTGCTAATTATCAGTAGTCCAAAGGATAGTAATGTCGTTAGCGCAGCCATTGTAACTGCCAATAATGCACTATTAGTTTGGCTTTTATGATTACCTAAAAAGAGACTATAATCGATACCAATACCAATGACAAGAATGAGGGCTAGCATAGAAAATAGATTCAATGGTTGGCGAATAATGCCATGCACAGATAGTGCAACTCCTATTGATAGTAAAGTCGGTAGCGTGCTTTTTAGCGCTATAATTACTCCATATTTGCGATTGTAAAAGATAAAGCAGATACATATGATAATTACTGCACTAGCAATTAACTGAGACAAGTGGATTCTATAGTTGGTAAACATGGTATTAAATTCGGTGTGGCGATCGAGCCAATGGATGCCATTATCTACTTGCGATAATGCACTGATGTCGCTTAATTGATTAACATTTCCAATAGGAATTAATGTTGCACTTTTACCATTTGGTAGTGATAACCATAGCAAATTTTGTCCTTGACTAATTTCGCTTTTCAGCCACATTTCAGGTGTAATAAAATCGTTTGAATCTTCAATGTTCGGTATTTTAACATTAACACCAATTTGTTGAAGTGAAGACACAACTTCGGGAGCTAATTTGTTTATTAAAGCAATATTATATTGCTGTTTTTTTATTGAAGGTAAATTAATAGTCTGATATTGTTGAAAAATACCATGCTGTTTTGCTTGTTCTAATTTTGGTAAAAAAGATTCTAGTCGCTGTAATGTTTGTTCTGCTGTATCACCAAATACGATAAACCATTTTTGATCTGAGGATTGGTGAGTTATGTTTATTATATCTTGCTCCTCTTTTTGGAGATCGGCAGGTAAAACTTGTAACTTACTGATATCATCATCAACCTTTAAATTATTAAAACCATAACCAATAAATACTATAGCAATAGATAAAGTTATCCATTGCATTTTTTTATTTTCCCATAGTTTAAGCCAAAAAGTGGAGAAGCGATGGCCGATATTTTGTCGAACAGGTAAATTTTTTACTAAAAAAGGATACCAACATGTGACAGTTAAAAAGGCTCCAATTAAGCCAAAAACAGCAAAAATAGATAACTGTTTTAATCCTGGAAATGGTGCAATTAGTAAAACTAGGTAAGCAATAAAACTGGTGCACAATGCAATAGTTAAGGTTGATATTAATTTTTTTAAACTGGCATACGGCGATTCATTATTACCATTAAGTAATCGTTCAGTTAAATAATGTAATGAATAATCAATGGTTATTCCAATAACGCTTGTACTCATTACTAATGTCATTACATGAATCTCGCCAAATACCATTAATACTGCGACTAATCCACAAATAATTCCAATTAAAATCGATAATAATGAAAGAAGAATAGGAGTGATAGAACGAAATACAGCAATTATTAGTACAATAATACCAATAATGGAAAGGCTTCCTATTCTCGAAATATCTTTTTTAGCTTCAATACTTGCATTATCACTATAGAAGAGTACACCTCGTTTTAATATTTCTGTTCCGGGGTAATTTGTTTTTAACTGTTCAGTCAATGTTTCCAACTCGGTAACGATTTTGTGTGATTGTTTTAGATCAAATGAAGAACCATTCAGTTGGGCATAAATCATGTACCATACATTACCTTGCTTATCTTTACCTGTTAACCAATTATTTTGAATGGTTAGATTACCCGTATTACTCAGTCGGCTCAACTGTGAGGCACGGGTGAGGAGTAATGGATCTTTATTTAGCTCTGTTGCACTAACTCCACTAAATGGTGAGTATATTTGGCTTTGAACCCAAGCAAATTGTTTATGTGTTTCTAGCCTTTCAATTGTATTTACATCTATTAGCTGATAACGATATTTGTAAGCAAATTGTCCCCAATTTTGTTGAAATTGTTCATCAAAATGCCCATTAACTTGATTAAAATTGGGATCTTTTTGTAACTGTTGATACCACCAGTTTACCGGTTCTAAATTATTGGAGTTAGCTGGTTTAATTAACCAGACAAGTTGCTTATCGAGTCTATCTTGGAAACCATTAATAATTTCAATTGGAACATGGTTAGTTTGTTCCTTAGGTAGTAAGGATAAAACACTACTGTTGAATTTACTGTTAGAAATAAGATGACATGCAACAACCAGTAAGCAAATGACAGTAATGCCCCATAAAATTGCTTTATGTTTAAGTTTTATTATTTTATTTGAATAGCAATTGTTCATGTTGTGTTAATTTTGTTGTTTTGTGATTTTTAAATGTAATTATAGTTTTATCATCTTGTTTATCATCTATGGCGATAGTTTGTAGATATGTGTTGCCGTGTAGTGTTATTTGTTTGAAAATTTTGTTTAATGGAGCAATTTTAGGCGTAAGTATAAGTGTCCATTGGTGATTTTGTTCTGACAGAATTATCTCAAAATTATTTTCTAGCAATTGTTTATCAGCAGTAAATATTGCAGTCAATAAATGATTAAACTGGAACAGTTGAGGTTGGTTTTCTGCTGTAATTATTTGAGGTTGTTGTCCGTCTACACTTTGTTCCATTCGCTGTTGATTTATTTTTAGCGTCATAATAAATGGTGTCAGTTGTTGCCACCATAATCCTAAATCTTGAGAAATAATCATTTTTCCTGATGAATGTAGTGGGGCGGATAAACCATTTATGTAACGTTCTTGTATAAAATCAGCATGAATGATTTTATGTTTACTAAATTGTTGTTGTAAATCTTCTAGTGTAATGGCGTAAATTGATGTGGAAAAGCACATCATCATTACTACGCTAATTATAGTAATTAAGTATTTCTTCATTTTTATAATCCAAAGCGTTCTAAAAAAATTGGAGGTGTAACAAAACTCATTTCTTGGTTTGATGCTGATATTGCTACTTGGATTGTATAGCCCGATGTTGTTTTTTTTCCTGTTAAACTATCTTTTATTGTGTAATTAATTTTTATACGATGTTCATATTCTTCTAAAGTTGCAATAATCTGTAAAGTCTGTTCAGCGATTGTTGGTGCGATATATTTTACTCGAGCATCAACAATAGGCCAAAGGTAACCTGATTCAATCATCTCTTTGTAACCATAATTGAATTTTTGGAATAAAGCTTCTCTAGCTTTTTCAAAAAATTTTAGATAGTTGCCATGCCAAACTACACCCATTGCATCGGTATCATGAAATGAAGTGGTATATTCAATAGTAGAGGTACGTTTAAAATTATTTTTCATTTTTATCTGAATCTTTATTTAGTTTATTTGGTGTTGGTGGACTAAATCTCCAAAAATCGTAAAAGTTAAACCAATCTAGTGGAGAAATGAGGCAATAATGTTCTAATCTTTTTGCATACTCTTGTATTATTCTGTTCAGTTCATCTTGCCGATTTTGTCTTGGCAGCAAAATTTTATCTGAAAAATGCTCAAAGTAGACTTGAAAGCGTCCATTAGGTTTTAGCCCCCAAATTAAATAAACAGGAAAACCTAAAGCAGCAGATAAAATAAAAGGACCTTTCGGAAAAGGAGCAAGATCACCTAAGAAATTAGCCCAACTAATTGAGTTATCGGATGTTCTTTGATGTGGATTGCTTGATGTTCGATCACCAACAATAGCCACCCATTCGCCATTATCTAGTTTTTCTTTGAGTAAAATAGCTGTATCTGGACCTAGAGTATCTACTTGCACCAAATTAATTGCGGATGCTTGATTTGCTTCTTGTAACACTTGCTGAAAACGCATGGCATTTTTTTTGAAAACAAGCGCATTGATTTTTATATTATGTGATAACTCGGCTAGTGCTCTACACATTTCTATATCACCAAGATGTGAGCAAATTAAAATAATACCTCGCTTATCAGAAATAATATCTAAGCATTCTTGATTGTTAGAAAAATAAAGTTGATTGAGTTTAATGTCACCTTGCCAACTTGCTATTTTATCGAGTAGTGATTCTCCAAATCGTTGGAAATGCCGAAATGAGGTAAGCTGATTTTTTTCAACATAAGGGATCTGGTCATAATAGTTTTTAATTTTTTCTAAATAGGATTTTGATGCTTGGCGTTGAGTTTTTCCAGTTAACCAAAAATACGTAATAATTGGAAACATAACTAATTTAGCAAATTTTCTACCAAAAATCTGGTAAAGTTTTAGAATAAATTTGATGCCTAATAGCCCTTTTCTTTCCGGTATTTGAGACCAATGTTTTTGACCTTTAGCTTTATATTTATTTCTTTTAAGTAATAAAGGAATGCGCGGAATCATTCCAAAAAATAAACGAGTATGCATCCATGATATTCGAACATTATCTTTGAAGGTGTGAAAATGTGATACGCCATCTTTAGGGTAAGTTACATGCGTCGGTACAAAAATAGATGGTGTACCTTGCCAGTATAGTCTCACCATTATATCTGTATCAAAATCCATTCTTTTACCTATTTTACACCGCTTTGTGAGACCAACAGTTTGCTGTAGTGGGTATATACGAAAACCACACATACTATCTTGAATTGAAAAAGATAAAGTTTCAATCCATACCCAAAAATGCGTTATATATCTAGCGATTAATCGATGTTTAGGTACAGAATTGTCATAGACAGGATTGCCGGATATTAATGCATCAGGGTTAAGTTGTGACTGTTTTAATAATTGTTTAACAAATTGGCTATCATGTTGCCCGTCAGCATCTATTTGTATGGCATGCGTGAAACCTTGATTAAACGCATATTCAAGGCCTGTCATAACTGCAGTGCCTTTGCCCTGATTAGTTGGTAAGTGTAATAGTGTTACCCATGGATATAACGCTGAAACTTGTTCTAACTTTTGTTTTGCATCTTTAGAACTACCATCATTAATTAAAATGCATTTCAAATTATAAGATTCAATATTTTTTAGAACCGTAGGTAAAGTTTCGCTGTGATTGTAAGATGGAATAACAAAACAATAGTTAGCAAGTAAAGACGATTGTATTAATGACATAAAGTAAGTTTTCCTGTACTTGCTATTTTATTGCTATTGTTTGGTGTGATGAAGGTATAGATGAATTCTAGTTTTTTAATCTTTTCATGCCATTTTAAATGTAAAGTAAGGCGATCTTCGGGAATTACAGGGCATTGAAATTTGATTACATCGATAGATAACAAGTGTAATGAATCATCAATATATTTTTGTGTGTAATGAAGCACCCAGTTAAGTTGAACAACTCCCGGTAATAAGGGTTGGGATTTAAAATGACCTTCAAACCAAAAAAGATCAGATGAGATTGTTAGTTCAATATCAGCGGAGGTGTTGCTAATATTAATTATATTTTCCTTTGCAAACTTTTTTTTCATTGTTTTTGTTGTGTATCAAATAATTTTTTTAAATCAATATAAGTACATTTCCCTTGAGAGTTTTTAGGTAAAGAATCAATAAATCGCCATTTTTTGGGCGTTTCAACTAATGATAATGTATCTTTCAATAAAAGTCGAAAATATTGTGTTAATTCGAAATGATTATACTGTTTTAATGACTGTTTGTATAAGGAAGATAATTCAATAACTGCACCGAGTATTGTTCGATTATTTTGTTCTAGCGGAATGACAATAGCTTGTGCCACCTCATCAAGTTGATTAAGCTGTTTTTCAATGAATACTAGCGATACTCTGTTTTCAGATATTTTTATAATCTTATCTATTCGCCCGTTTAAATGAAAATGGCTTTCATCCACTACCTTGATTTCATCGTTTAATTGTTCAGGTTGAGTTAGTAAAGGTGAAAATAATAAAGGCGGCTTTGATTTTTTGCATTCGATATGCATTGATGGAAACAGTTTCCAAGGTGTGTCTGCTTGTGTTTGTTGCCGAGTTGCTATAATGCCCGTTTCGCTTGAGCCGTATATTTCATCAGGTAATACGCCATAGCTTTTTCCACATAATAGTGCTTCTTCATATGTAAGCTTGCCGCCAGATGAGATTATTTTATCACAATTTATTGTTGGCAATTTGTCATCCAAATTTTTGATTATTGATGGTGTTGTAATATAAATAATTTTTTTATGACTATAAGTAGTTAGCTGCTCTTGATAAAGTATAGGTTCACAAATGAATGGAATTTTACAGCTAAGAGGTAACATTATCTTAAATGTTAAACCATACATATGTTCATGGGAAACCGATGCAATAAATAGGTTATTTTCAAATTTTCCCCAACCCGCTTCAAGTACACCAATCTCTAATTCAAGCTGAGAAACCGATTTTTCAATCGGTTTTGGCATTCCAGTTGAGCCTGAAGTAAACAGTGTTAATGTTTGGTGTTTAAATCCAGATTCTATTAATTGCTTTTCTGTAATTATATTATTTATATCAATTTTATTGATATCGATAATTTGTTTGCTTGAGAAATATTGATTAGTAAATTTAATATCATCAATTAATAGACCATCATAGTGATGTTTCATTTCTTTATGGTGAGGGTTGATTAATATTGGTTGCTTACCGGAATAGAAAAGCGCCAATAATCCTGCAATGAAATTAAAACTATCTTGCATGTATAATGCCCAACGCATATTAGAATAGTTATTTAATACATTATTTATGTTTAAAACCTGTTTTTTTAAATCACCTATTGTTAACGGCTGGTTATTTCTAAATGCTACAATTTCATGTTCTGGTCGTAATAGTTGCTTTGATAGCGATATTAATGTTGTATTTTTTGACGTATTAACCATTCAACCCCCATAAATATACCAATCAAAATATAGCTAATCAAACCATTATATAAAGTCCACCAGTACATATTATTTATCAAGCAAGTAGTTAAAGCGATAGCTCCATTGACAATAAAAAATAAACACCAATATAAGGTTACTTTTCGCGTATATAAAACACCCTCTGCAGATAAATTTACATGTTTTAATCTAGCAAATTTT
Organism: Gilliamella sp. Gris3-2; assembly: GCF_001690345.1. Taxonomy (NCBI): domain Bacteria; kingdom Pseudomonadati; phylum Pseudomonadota; class Gammaproteobacteria; order Orbales; family Orbaceae; genus Gilliamella; species Gilliamella sp. Gris3-2. The sequence continues at coordinate 113,460 of NZ_LZHB01000023.1, read as the reverse complement.
TCAACCATAGATTGTGGTTGGTATAAGGTGTAACCAAATGTGATGAAAAATACGAAGTTAACTAATACTGGATAAAAAAGGAGTATTTGATATTTAGCACAAAACCAACTCATCAACGCCAAAAATAGGCCTATACATGCAATAAGCTTCGTCATCCAACGTATATTTGCAAATAAATTGGGTAAAGTGACTAGTCGTAAAACAAAAGAAACAACTAAATAAAAAATAGCTAGGTTAACCCAGTTGTAGTATAAAGATAAGTAAATAATAAATGGGTAACCGACAAATAGAATATTTGTCACAATATTTATTATTAACTTAACTCTATTTATTTTCATTCTTTTGCATTCACTAAGTTATTAATTGCCTCAACAACATCTTGTACTGTTCTAACAGACTTGAATGTTTCGGGATCAACTTTTTTACCAATCTTTTTTTGAAGGTGTACAACCAAGTCAACAGCATCAATACTATCTAAATCTAATTCTTCAAAGAGTTTAGACTCAGGTTTAATATCTTTTGCTGATAACTCAAAAAGTTGCACCAGTGCAGACTGAATTTGTTCAAAAATCTGTTGTTTGTCCATGCTATGTCTCTCCTATTGTTGTGATGAGATAAAATCAGCTAATGATTGAATTGAGTAAAATGCTTTTTTCGTTTCTTCACTTTCTGCAGATAAAACGATCCCATATTTGTTTTTAATAGCAAGACCAAGTTCTAACGCATCAATAGAATCTAGCCCTAGTCCATCATTAAATAAAGGGGCTTGAGAGTCGATATCATCAGGTGTGATAGCTTCCAAATTTAGTACATCAATTATGAGTGTCTTTATTTCATTATGTAGTTTTTCCATTAGTTTTCCTTTTACATTGAGACTGTTTTAATTTATTTCAGTTTCATTAAATACTGAAGTCAAATACCGTGTTAATTGCCTTGCTGCAACAGTTGTATTTGGGCTGATAAAATCAGCAATTGAAATTTTTTCTCCGACAGTAATATTAAAACAAGCTTTTTTTATTGGTATATCATACCATTTCTGTTCCTTTATAAGAAAAGGAGGAGCACATTTTATATGAATGACTCGAATATCCACTTGGCAACGTAATGCTATATTAGCGGCACCTCTTTGTAATTTTATTGGTTTGTTTGGTATACTTCTTGTCCCCTCGGGAAATATCAGTATTCGCCCACCTTTTGCCAATATTTGTTTGCATTGTGGTAATATTTTTTCTGATTCGGCATTTAAAATGTATCCCGCGGTTTTTATGATGCGGCTGATAAAAATATTGTTGATAAGTTCACCTTTAATTAAGCAGTCACAACGAGGCATTACTGATGCTAAAAGTACAACATCAAGCAAAGAAGGGTGATTTGCCACAACCAAACAATTTTTGTCTTGTTTGAGTTTCTCAAGTCCATTGAATTGATAATTAATTACCCCTAATGATTTTATTATCCATATAAAAACTTTAAAACTAAAACAAACACTTTTTTGGGCAATAATGCTTCGTTGATGTTTGTTCCAAATAAATATTCTTAACAGACTAAACCATAATAGTGAAATTATAAAAAAACCACATAATCCAAATAACGTAAAGCCTAGCGCAGTAATTAATAAACGCCAATATTGATTAAAATTATAGGTGTTTATTTTCTCTATAAATTTATTATCCATTGCCAATCTTGAACGTTTCCTTGTACTATAAATTGTTTTTGTTTATTCAAATAAGCATGCAAAAAAGCAAGAGATTGCGGATAATCTGACTTATAAACTTTTGATGTTTTTTCTATACTTTTACAACTAAATTCATTGCCACTTGTTAATATGTATCCTACAGCATAAATCGGAACTAACTGTTTGATACCCGTTTGATAAAATTTGGGAACGATGCCATCAAAATCTATTAATAGTATTTTTTTGTTGCTTTGATTTAATAAAGGTAAAGCTTCTATCAAGCCTTGATGAAAACTATCATTATGTGCTGATAACGAAGTAATAGGAACCGTTTGATTTGCAACAATTGTTAGTAAACCTGCAGTCGTATTATGAACTGATAGGGCAAAATCAGTAGGTGAAATCTCATTATTTTGATTAAGTTCAGATAATATTTTATAAGTTCTTTCTAATTCACCATGTCGACTAGTAAAGATAGCCAAATCAACGCTATTATTGTTTATAAGTTCCAGACCAACCTCAACAGCTAAGCGTGATGATGTACTCATTCGGCGCACTTGCATCATGGGCAGTTTATTTGATTTAGGTAGAGGTAAACTCCAATCGTGTTCTAATTGTTGAGACCACAAAAACCAATCATCTTTACTAGATAATCCGGAAGATAAAGCAAACCAATTTTCAATAGAAAAAGAAAAATTCATTTCGTTAATATTTTTAATTAATTCTTTACTTAACAATATTTTGTAATATTATTTAATATAAATTTACTTAAGTATGCAATGTGCTGATACAATACATTAAAAATTTAAAAAGGCAAGAGATTGACTGAACAAGAAAATATAAGATATGGATATTATAAAGATATTTATACCGCATTAGACGCAATAACAGAAGCACAAAAAATAGCATTTTATCCTATCTTTTTTCAAGCAATAGTTTGTATGAAAAACAAAGGTATCTTAACTTGCATAGATCAAGCAGGGAAAAGAGGCATTTGTTTTGACGAAATAGCAAAACAAATTTCTTTATCCCCTTACGCAATTGAGCTTTTGTTGGATATTGGATTAAGTATGCATGTTATCTATAAAAATGATGGGCACTATATTCTTGGTAAAGTAGGGCATTATTTATTACATGACAAAATGACCGAAGTTAATCTTAATTTTACTCAAGATATTTGTTATCAAAGTATGTTCTATCTACAAGATTCGCTTGAGTCTGGAAAACCTGAAGGATTGAAAGTCTTTGGTAATTGGAAAACAATATATCCAGCATTACAGTCATTGCCTAAAAAAGCTAAAGAAAGTTGGTTTGAATTTGATCATTTTTATTCTGATCATTCATTTCCAATTGCTTTTTCTCATATTACCCAATTGAATCCCAAACACATTTATGATGTTGGTGGTAATACAGGTAAATGGGCTATTTATTGTACTAAACACAACCCCAATATCAAAGTTACATTATTAGATCTACCCGAACAGATTTCTGTTGCCGAAAATAATATTAAGCAAGCAGGTTTTGATGATCGCATTGACTTCTATTCCGTCAATTTATTGACTGCAGAGATATTACCAAATGAAGCAGATATTTGGTGGATGAGTCAGTTTTTAGATTGTTTTAGTATTGAACAAATCACCCATATTTTAAAATTGATTCACAGTAGCATGAAAGATGATGCTATAGTATGTATTATGGATCTATTTTGGGATAGACAAAATTTTGAAGCTGGAGCATTGAGTTTAAACGCTTCTTCTTTGTATTTTACATGTTTAGCAAATGGAAATAGTCGCTTTTACCATTCTAAGGTATTTTATAATTGTCTTAAGAATGCTGGTTTTTATGTCGAAAAAGATATTGATAATTTAGGTTATGGCCATACGCTGTTAATCTGTAAAAAGCTAATTAGTAATAAATAAACAAAATAAAGGAGTAAACAATGAAGTTTTTAAAATATATCGTTGGTGCATTATTACTTTCGCTATTAATTGGATGTTCTGGTAAATTCCAAGAACCTAAAAATATTACCACCCCAGTAACTGGACTGTCAAAAGATCAAGTGAAAAAAGCTATTTTAGCTTCTGCTACTAATGGTCGAGCTGCATTTGGTACATGGAAGATGGATGTTATTGACAGTAATACTATCCGAGGGCGTTTATTCAACCGTAAGTTTGAAGTTGTAGTGAATATACCTTATTCTGCTAAGAGCTACTCTATTAATTATGTATCAGTTAGTAATAATTTAAAAAATAGTCAGGGCGGAGTTCATCGAAATTATAATCGTTGGATAAATAATCTTGATGCTAAAATTCAAGAAAATATTTTCAAAGCAAAATAAAGTAGATTTTTGGCTGATTTAACCATATCTGATAAAAGATAAAATGAAAGTATAGTTAGTCTAAATTTATTAATTAAAAATATTGAGCTCAATTCAAAAATTGAGCTTATACAATCTAAATACATTTATTTCAAAATTTCTTGTCCTTGATTAAATATCCATTAAACATAGCGCTTGTTAACTAATTTTTAACGATAGCATTAATTGTCAAAACTGAATATCCATTATTCTAAATAGGTTTAATATATAAACAGTCCATGAAAATTAATGGATAAACTCTTTCTTTAATCGCATTTCTTTATGTTTCTCCTTGAGGACAATTAATATGTTTCAATGGCTTTCAAATTGGGTTTTAGATGGGCTTAAACACTCCCCAGAAATTCTATTATTTTTATCGTTAAGTTTAGGATATTTAATTGGTGGCATTCGAATGGGTAAATTCCAACTCGGTGGTGTTGCCGGTTCGTTACTTGTCGCTGTTGCTTTAAGTGTTTTTGGCGTTACTATTGATGCTGGGGTTAAGTCGATTCTCTTTGCACTATTTATTTATGCTGTGGGTTATGAAAGTGGTCCTCAGTTTTTCCGTTCACTAGGCGTGAAAACATTACGCGAAATATTCTTAGCATTATTTATTGCTGTCGCAAGCTTTGTGACTGTTGTAATTTTAGCTAAAATATTCAATTTAGACAAAGGCCTTGCTGCTGGTTTAGCTGCAGGAGGATTGACCCAATCAGCCATTATGGGCACAGCCTCTGATGCATTAAGTCAGCTTGGATTAAGTGCTGAAGAATTAAGTAAAATGCAAGCTAATGTCACTATTGGTTATGCAGTCACTTATATATTTGGTTCACTAGGTGCCATTATAGTGTGTGTCAATATTCTACCAAAAATAATGGGTAGAGATATTGGCGATGATGCAATTAAAGCACAAGCAGAACAGCTTCATGGTTCGCTCTTATTGGGCAATGATCAAAATTTAGCTTTATCTGATATTAGTGGTCGTTTGTATCGTATTACCAATAAAATCAACCAAACTGTTTCCCATATTGAACAAACTGTAAATGGTATCAGTATTGAACGTATTAAACGTGGCAATAAAATAATAGAAGCAACCCCTGAAACAGTATTAAAGTCAAAAGATATCATTCTGGTTGTGGGTCATCGTGACGCTATGATTAAAGCACAAGATCTACTTGGTAGCGAAGTAAATTCAGCATCAGGTATGGATGTAGTGATGAACAAACTAGATGTTGAAATGCGTAATAGCCGTTATGTGGATCAAAATCTTACTCAAGTACTTCAATCTGACGAAGTTATGAAATTAAAACATGGAATATACCTTTTGGCTATTCATCGTGATGGACAATCCCTTCCACTTAATAACGATATTAATTTAAAATTTGGTGATGTTATTACTATTTATGGTGCTGATGGTGATCTTCGTCGTGTTGTAGATAAAATTGGTGCTCCAATCACTAAAAGTGAAAAAACTGACTGGATATTTCATGGTTTAGGGCTTGTTGTTGGTCTTATTATTGGTTTAATCGTTATACGTGTTAGCGATATTCCTATTACATTAGGAGCTGGTGGCGGTGCGCTTTTATCGGGATTATTATTCGGCTGGTATCGCTCTGTTCATCAAACTATTGGTAACATACCAACTGGTGCTGTGCAACTTTTAAAAGATTTTGGCTTGGCAGGTTTTGTGGCGGTTGTTGGTTTAAGTTCTGGTCTTCAAGCGATTAATACTATTAAAGAACAAGGTTTATCCCTATTTTTAATTGGTGTTGTTGTTACTTTATTGCCAATGTTACTTGCCATTTATTTTGGTAAATATGTACTAGGCTATAAAAATGTAGCGGTGTTTGCCGGTGCTTTAGCGGGTTCGCGTAGCGCTAATCCTGCTTTTGGTGAAGTGCTAAATAAAGCCGGTAACTCAACACCAACCAACTCTTTTGCCATTACTTATGCTTTAGCTAATGTTTTCCTAACTTTATTAGGACCATTAGTTGTTGCTTTTGTTTAATTGATCCATCAAATTAAGGATACAAATGTATGAAAAACAAAACAGAATACAGTCAATATGCTAATTTAAGTCCTTTTGAATTAAAAGATAACTTAATTAAACTGGCACAAAGTCATACTGATCGAGTAATGTTAAATGCAGGTAGAGGTAATCCCAACTTTCTTGCTACTTGGCCTCGTCAAGCTTTTTTCCAATTAGGTGTATTTGCAACCCAAGAATCCGAAATGTCATTTTCATATTTAAATGAAGGTATCGGTGGCATGCCAATTAAAGCAGGACTAACCGGACGCTTTGAACATTTTATTTGCCAAAATTACAACACTCCTGGTGTTGCCTTTTTAGGTAAGGCATTTTCTTATATTCGTGATCAACTAGGGCTTGACGAAAACGCCTTTTTACAAGAAATGGTAGAAGGAATTTTAGGATGTAATTATCCAGTACCAGATAGAATGCTACATTTTAGTGAAGATGTGGTTAAAGCATATGTTTTACAACAAATGGGTGCTCAATATCTGGATCGTAATGATATAGATTTATTTGCTGTCGAAGGTGGCACAGCTGCCATGGCTTATATTTTTAACTCAATGAAAGAAAATGGATTAATCCAAAAAGGTGACAAAATTGCCATTGGCGCACCTATATTCACGCCTTATCTCGAAATTCCTGAACTTAACGATTACCAATTAGTTGAGGTATTAATTAATTCTGATCCTAACTCAAATTGGCAGTATCCTGAGTCAGAATTGCGTAAATTAGAAGATCCAGCAATTAAAGCCTTTTTTGTTGTTAATCCTTCAAATCCACCATCAGTTAAAATTGATGACAAAAGTTTAAAAATCATTGCTGAGATTGTTAAAAAACGTCCTGAATTGATCATTTTGACTGATGACGTTTATGGAACATTTGCCGATGACTTCCAATCTTTATTTGCAATTTGCCCTCAAAATACTATTTTAGTTTATTCATTCTCTAAATATTTTGGTGCTACAGGTTGGCGTTTAGGTGTTATTGCAACAGCACATGATAATGTAATAGATAAAGCCATTAAAGCGTTACCAAGCAAAACCAAACAGATCTTAAATAAACGATATAGCTCAATTGTTACTGACCCTGAAAATCTAAAATTTATAGACCGCTTAGTAGCCGATAGTCGTGCGGTTGCATTAAACCATACTGCTGGACTATCAACACCACAGCAAGTACAAATGGTATTATTTGCATTATGTGAAATGATGGATAGCGATCAAAGCTATAAAACAGCATTAAAATCACTAATTCGACGCCGTGCAGCATCACTTTATCAACATTTAGGTCTTAAACATCAAACCGATGAAAACAGTGTAGATTATTACACTCTAGTGGATCTTGAACATATTTGCCGAGAATTATATGACGATAAATTTGCTAAATGGATCCTAAAAAATAAAAATCCTTCTGAAATGTTATTCAGAATTGCTGATGAAGCAGGTGTTGTACTACTACCGGGTAAGGGATTTGCTGTACAACATCCTTCTGCTCGAGCATCGTTAGCAAACTTAAATGAATATCAATATGCCGCAATTGGATTATCAATGCGTAAATTAGCAGAAGAATATTATGCTGAATATAAAGCGAAGAATTAATAGTTAAATATTTAAATCAATAAACTTAATTAATACCCTAGCTAGTCTAGGGTTTTATTCAACCAAAATGTTGTAAATTTTCTACTACTGATGTATCCAAAAGTAACAGTATTACAACAATCTATCTTTTGGGAAAAATATAAAATCAATATACTACCTGAGTTATGTAAAACGAAAAATAGACCTATCTTTATACGTTAAAAGGTTAATATAACCATTTATACGTCGTCAAAATATGCCGACAAATAAGCGAGCATAACACGTCAAACAAGCATTTTGGAAGCGGAAGTGTTAGGTATTTTGTCAAGAATAAAATATAGCTGATTTGTCAAAACCGAAATAAAGTCAAATATTATCATTCAACTACTTTGATCGTTTTTGATAAGTTAACACTAAACTTCTATCTTTAATTTATATATAATGTTGGCTCAATAACTTAGATTGTAGATATCAATTTCGGAGCCTTTCATGCAGCAGTTTCGTCCTATCCGTCGTGCTTTACTTAGTGTGTCCGACAAAACCGGTATTTTAGAATTTGCAAAAGCCTTATCAGAACGTAATGTGAAACTCCTTTCGACTGGGGGGACAGCAAAATTATTAATGGAAAACCAAATACCTGTTATTGAAGTATCAAATTACACTGGTTTCCCTGAAATGATGAACGGGCGAGTTAAAACCTTACATCCTAAAATCCATGGGGCAATTTTAGGGCGACGGGGTATTGATGATGATATTATGCAACAACACCAAATTGCACCGATTGATATGGTTGTTGTTAATCTTTACCCCTTCGCACAGACTGTCGCTAAACCAGATTGTACGTTAGATGATGCGGTTGAAAACATTGACATTGGTGGCCCGACAATGGTTCGATCTGCTGCCAAAAATCATAAAGATGTTGCCATTGTAGTTGATTGTAGTGATTATGAAAATATCATCAATATGATGGATAGTAACCAAAACTCCCTTTCATTTAAATATCGTTTTAACCTTGCAATTAAAGCCTTTGAACACACGGCTAAATATGATGGTATGATTGCCAACTATTTTGGGCGATTAGTGCCACCTTACATGGATGAAACCAATCAACCATCGGGCGAGTTTCCTCGAACTTTAAATCTACAATTCATTAAAAAACAGAATATGCGTTACGGTGAAAACGCACATCAGCAAGCGGCTTTTTATGTTGAGCAAGATGTCAAAGAAGCCTCGATTGCAACAGCAAACCAATTGCAAGGTAAAGCCCTTTCTTATAACAATATTGCTGATACCGACGCTGCCCTTGAATGTGTAAAATCATTTGATGAGCCAGCATGTGTGATTGTAAAACATGCTAATCCTTGTGGTGTAGCGGTTAGTGATAATATTTTACATGCTTATGAAAAAGCCTTTAAAACTGATCCAACTTCAGCTTTTGGTGGCATTATAGCCTTTAATCGACAGCTTGATGTAGATACCGCAAAAACCATTGTTGATAAACAATTTGTAGAAGTAATTATTGCCCCATCAGTTAGCCAAGAAGCTTTAGCCATTACTCAAGCTAAAAAAAATGTGCGTGTACTTGAATGTGGTGAGTGGTCAACATCAGCATCAGTAAGTTTAGATTTTAAACGTGTCAATGGCGGTTTATTAGTCCAAGATCGCGATCTAGGCATGATATCGCCAAATGAATTAACAGTAGTAACCAAACGTAAACCAACTGCTCAAGAGCTTTCAGATGCGCTATTTTGTTGGAAAGTGGCAAAATTTGTTAAGTCAAATGCCATTGTCTATGCAAAAGATAATATGACAATTGGTATTGGAGCAGGGCAGATGAGTCGTGTTTACTCTGCTAAGATAGCGGGAATTAAAGCTAAAGATGAAAATTTAAACGTTGCTGGATCAGTTGTTGCTTCAGATGCGTTTTTCCCATTTAGAGATGGCGTCGATGCCGCTGCAGCCGCAGGTGTGACTTGTGTGATTCAACCTGGTGGCTCGATTCGAGATGATGAAGTGATCCAAGCCGCAAATGAGCACAATATCGCGATGATCTTTACTAAAATGCGTCATTTTAGGCATTAATTGTGTGATCACTTTGTTAGTTTTTAAAAAGAGTTATCTATATATATCTTTATATTATGAAAGGCATCTTAAAAGGATCTTTTATGAAAGTATTAGTAATTGGTAATGGTGGGCGTGAACATGCGCTTGCTTGGAAAGCAGCACAATCTCCATTGGTTTCAAAAGTTTTTGTTGCACCTGGCAATGCTGGTACTGCGCTGGAACCAAGTTTAGAAAATATTAATATCAAAGCCACCGATGTGAGTGGACTGCTTAACTTTGCCCAGCAACAGCAAGTGGATTTGACCATTGTTGGTCCTGAAGCACCACTGGTTATTGGCATTGTTGATAGCTTCCAAAAAGCTGGATTAAAAATCTTTGGCCCAACCAAAGCGGCTGCACAACTTGAAGGATCAAAAGCCTTTACTAAAGATTTTTTAGCACGTCATAAAATTCCAACAGCTGAATATCAAAACTTTACTGAAGTTGAACCAGCAATTGCTTATATCCGTGAAAAGGGCGCACCGATCGTGATTAAAGCCGATGGACTTGCGGCTGGTAAAGGCGTTATTGTTGCCATGACACTAAAAGAGGCCGAAGACGCCGTTCGTGATATGTTAGCTGGAAATGCCTTTGGTGATGCAGGTCACCGAGTAGTGATTGAAGAGTTTCTCGATGGTGAAGAAGCTAGCTTTATTGTTATGGTAGATGGCAAAAATGTCGAACCCATGGCAACTAGCCAAGATCATAAACGTGTTGGCGATGGCGATACAGGTTTAAACACGGGTGGCATGGGCGCTTATTCGCCAGCTCCTGTTGTAACTGATGCGGTTTTTGCAAAGGTAATGGATGAGATCATCTATCCAACGGTCAATGGTATGGCGCAAGAAGGCAACGTTTATGTCGGCTTTTTATATGCTGGCTTAATGATTGACAAAAACGGCAATCCCAAAGTTATTGAATTCAACTGCCGATTTGGCGATCCCGAAACACAGCCGATAATGATGCGAATGCAATCAGATTTGGTCAAACTTTGCTTAGCGGCGGTAGAAGGCAAATTAGATACGGTCAAATCAAAATGGGATCCAAGATCCGCATTAGGTGTAGTGCTAGCTGCAGGAGGTTACCCAGGTGAATATCATACCCAAGATGTAATTCTTGGACTACCAGCAGAATCAACAGAAGATTGTAAAATTTTCCATGCAGGTACTAGTTTAGAAAAAGGGCGAGTCTACACCAATGGGGGACGAGTATTATGTGTAACTACACTTGGCAACACAGTACTTGAAGCTCAACAACGTGCTTATCAGCAAGCCAAAGACATCTATTGGCATGGTTGTTTTTATCGGCATGATATTGGTTACCGTGCAATTGAGCGGGAAAAAAATAAATAACCGTTTATGAAAAATTGATTTATTAAAAAACAATAAATAAAAAGTTCAATAAAATCAATGCTCTACCTGAATGTTTTTGCCTTGGGTAGAGTGTTTGATAGCGCTAAGTGCTTTATCATTTTGATATAAAATAGCTTAAATAGTATGATGTCACCGTTGCGATTTGCTACTCTCAAAGCTCAAAATATCAGAATTTTAGCTAAATTTTTAAATAAAAAATGTATCCTAAAAGTTGTTATAATCCCAAAGCAATAACACTCACTCCTAACAAAAATTAACCAAAACTTATCTAAAAACTAGCAAAAATTTACATAAACGGATATAATTTCATCAATTCGGTAATAGTTAATTTAATTATAAGGTTAATATAGAAACCAATAAACTTAATCGACAGGTGGAACGTAATGCAGTATCATTTTAGACACAAGCAGAGGCAAGCCAATGTCTTAAATTTATTAAATAACCAAGCTAGATGTAGTGTTACACAAATCTTGTTTATCTTATCAAAGTTATCTTTAAAATTTTTATCGAAATCACTTGCTAAATTTCCGTTTTCATTGACACTACTACTATTATTGCCGTATTCATTGGAATCGCAGGCATTATCGGCCACGACTTCTAAACGTATTAATGGTACTGTACCTTATTTAACTTTTGAGGATGGTACTACCAAAGTGACTACAACAGATGACTTATTAAGTATTAGGTTATCAGATGGTCGTACACTCACACCGCAAAACAATTCTTCATCATCAACAAATCCCATTGAGCTACCCGCATCAGGTCAAAGTTTTGAAAATATTGACATGATAGTACCGACATCAACCAATTCTGTGAACCTGGAATGGCAACACATTTTAGTATCACAGATAAAAATAACCAAACGGTTAGTCGTAATGAAGTATTAACGATAAGTAATGCACCTTATAAAGTAAAATTAAGTAGTACAGAGGGATCTTTAAGCACACAATACGGGAAACCAAATGCTAGTATCTTCACAGAAGGTAGTGAAACATATTACATCAAACCAAAGGTTAAAGTAGGAGTCAACTTCGTAAGGCCGAATTTGCAATTAGGAACAGATATTTTCGCGGGTCCTGCTTACGAATGGAACCCTGATAAGGGATTTCTAGTTCAATCAACCAATTCAGTATCATACGCGTTAAATTTTCCGACTACGGGTGCTGATGGTTTATATTTTGATTTAGATATAGTTGGAGTAGATGCAAGTCAGTTAACTTGGGAGCCCGTCACGCATGAAGGAATAACCGCTACGGTGACAAAGACAACCGCTAGCGATAGTTGGATTCCTAATGGTTCAGAAACAGTAACGCGTGTTACTCTAACGGGTCCAGAGGCTAAAGCACAATGGGATAGTGCTAATCCCAATCCAATTACAATCCCAAATTTACCGAAAGAATTTGAATTAAAAGGCAAGGATAGCAGTGGTAATGTGGTGGTAAAATATGGATTTGTTTTGCAAAAGTGGTTTGTCAATGGAGGAACTAGATTTGATATCTATCCTAATAGCGTATCTTGGTGTAGTAGTTTAGGTTATCGAATTCCACAAATAAGGGATCTTACTAATACATACAGTTCTGCTTGGGGAAATGATTGGCAAGGAGCTGTACCGCCATCCTCTAATAATGGTTCTTACCAACGACGAATAGGGGCTGGATTAGCCACAGAGTGGGGTGACATGATGTATTATACTAATACAGGTTTTGAATACATCATGAACAACTGGACTAGTGATAGTATAGGAGGAACAGGCTATTATATGTACACAGTGGGTTTGTCGAATGGTATTGTTTACTACTCTACAAGCTTATCTTCTATTGTTTGTGTTACTCCTTAGTTTTTGCACTTAAACTTAAACTGAGGACACTCAACCAAAGAACAAAGTCCTGTGTAAAGCTAGACGACACGCCCAATAGGTTTTAAAAGCTTGCGCTTTTTCTAATAAATAGCAAAAGCGCTTTGCAAAAATAAAAAACAAAAGTTAACTTAACAAACGAAAGATAATCTATAACTATTTAATCCCATCAAAAAAATAAAAATTAAATAAAATCAATAGTCTACCTGAGGTGTTTTTTATAAGGTCATCTTAATAAATATTTTCAATGCTTTTCTTAAAGACTTAATTTTTTTTCTATTCATTATCAAAGTTTTTGGATCACTATAGGTAATTTATGTATTGTATATAGTGAGCAATTACTTTATCGTCATCATTTTACTAATTCAAACTAATAATAGAAACTAAAGTTTAATTTCTTTATTTGCCAATGAAATAAAACACAATAGCGAAGCAAATGTCAGAATGGTTACAGTGCCCCATACCGTTCGCCATCCGTAGCTATGGGCGATATCAGCAATGATAATAGGAGTTAGAAACGAAGTGATAAATACGGTAGTGCCAATCATACCCAAGGCTGTTCCCGTACGTTCAATGCCCGCTTTCACTGCTACCTCGGTATAAGCAATACCGTGCCACGCATGGCCAAATAAACCTGTTAACACAATAAATATAATCCCCATATATGTATTATTCACCATTAAACAAAGCATTAAAGATGCCATTCCACCAAGTATGGCGTAATATTTTAATAAGGCAATACGATTCTTTTCTTTGTCTGTATAGTAACCTGACCAGATCCTGAGCACCCCACCGCCAATCTGAACACCAATAAGAATAATAGCAATTGATGCTAAATCAATATGTAGGTTATCACGCATATAGATGCTACCAAATGTGAGTACTGCCATTTGAGGTACCGTTAGAAAACCCGCAGCCATAACGACCCTCCAAACTGCCCCAGTTTTTAGTGGGGAGGGGATAGTGAGGGTTGATTTTGGTGTATATTTTGATTCACTCTGTTTAGTGTTGATAAACAACACAACTACAAGACCAACGCTAAAGCCTGTGGTAGCTAATACAATAAACATCAGTTCAAATCCATATGAATAGGATAACCAAGGCAGTAGTCCAGTTCCAATCGCACCGCCAACTGGGATTGCGGTTTGACGAACACTCATAGCAAATCCACGTTCACTATCATCAAACCATGACATCACAGTTCTGCCAGATGATGAGTTAATACTACCGCTGAAAGCTCCTGTTACAACTAGGGCTGCTCCCAAGTGTAAATATTTAACACCACCACCAAGTGAAGCTTCTGGCGTGAGTGATATGGCGATTAAGGCATACATTATAGCTGATGACCATAACCCAAGAATCAAAACCTTCTTGTCACCTAATTTATCTGTCAAGATCCCCCAAATTATCTCTGAAGCTGCAACACCTAACCCCATTGCTCCTAAAACGAAACCAAGTTCGTATAATGAAAAATGATAAGCATCTCGCATTAAAATTCCAGTAATGGGTATGCCAGCAAAACCCATCGCAAATGTTGCTTGTGCCAGAACACCAATTCCAAGCACAAACCAACGATAATTAATTTTTTTATCCATTTAATTTTTCCTTACTTGATAGCATACCAACTGGTATGTTTCGATTCATAGTATTCTATTTATTTGTATAAGTAAAATTAAATAAATTTCAATAAATTATTTTAATTTATTAATTATTTTAATTTTAATTAGTATATAGGGTGTTTTTGTGTTACCGTACCAATTGGTATGTTTTATTAATGTAATTGGAGGTAATAATGACTAATGTAGCAATTAATGGTTTTGGTCGTATTGGGCGTAGTTTTGTCCGTGCATTGCAGGATTGTTCACATCACATCAAAATAGTTGCGATCAATGATCTGGGTTCAATTGATCAGCTCGCTCATCTTTTAAAATATGACACAACTTTTGGACGTTTTGCTAAAAGTATTGATGTAAAAAAAGGTTGCTTAATTATTGACGAACAAGAGATTGCGATATATCAAGAACGTGATCCTGAGGCTCTCCCATGGGATAAACATCAAGTTGATGTGGTATTAGAATCAACTGGTGTATTTAATGATGGCACAAGAGCACAGTCTCATATTAAAGCTGGAGCTAAAAAAGTGCTCATTTCTGCTCCAGCAAAAAATGTCGATTTAACTATTGTTCAGGGGGTGAATGAGCACTTGTATAACAAAGATGAACACCACATTATTTCTAATGCTTCATGTACAACAAATTGTTTAGCCCCTTTAGTTAAGGTGTTACATGAGAATTTTGGAATTAAATCAGGTTTTATGACAACGATTCATGCTTATACGCAGGATCAAAATCTTCAGGATGCACCGCATCGGGATATGAGGCGAGCACGAAGTGCAGCACAAAATATTGTTCCAACTTCAACTGGTGCAGCGCAGTCAATTGGACTTGTTTTTCCTGAATTAAAAGGCAAATTAGATGGTGGTTCGGTGCGTGTTCCTGTCATTACTGGATCTATGATAGATCTTACATTAAATCTAGAGAAAGAAGTGACAGTACAATTAGTAAATGATACTATCAAAAAAACAGTAAACTTGAAAAAAATGGATGGTATTCTTACCTATACAGAAGATGAAATTGTTTCTTCTGATATTATTGGCAATCCAGCTTCCTCTATTTTTGATGCTAAGCTAACTAAAGTGATGGATGGTACTTTACTCAAAGTTGTCAGCTGGTACGACAATGAATGGGGATTTTCAAATCGTTTGGTGGATACCATTTTACAAATTAAATAATTAGTTAATTAAACATACCGTCAATTGATGGTGTGTTGAGTTATAGCAATATGAATAACGAACAAAAAACTAAACAAAATTCCAGAGAAAAGCTCATTATTGCTATGGCTGATCTCTTATTAGAAAAAGGTCTTGCAAATACTAGCCCTAAAGATATTTTAAAGCGGTCAGGAGTTGGACAAGGTAGCCTTTACCACCATTTCAACGGTAAAGAAGATTTGGCTTTATATGCTATAACTTATAATGTAGAACAGTTAATAAGCATAAATGCTTCAGTACTAAATACTGATACAAATGCTTATAATAAACTGTCAAATTTGCTATTAAAACCTCGTAATATACAACGAGGCTGTTTAGTTGGTCAAATGGCACGAGATAGGTCTATTATGACAAATCCTCATTTAGCGGCAGAAGTTATACGCGGATTTTTAACAATGAAACAAACGTTAGAAAATCTTATAAGAATGGGAATTTCTGATGGAAGTATTTCTAATATTCTTGCACCGTTAGAAGCAGTAACACTGATCATATCCACTTTGCAAGGCGCTTATATTTCAGCAAAAGGATTGCAAGATGAATCCTATTTTCACCTAACAATCAATTCACTATTGAAAATATTTACGCCAAAATCATAGTTTATTTTTGTTTAATTTGTGTTGAATTACAAACAATAAAACAGTCAAACCGTCATTTATAGCACAATAAAGTAGCTCATTTTTTCTTTATTGTTTTTTCTATTTCACAATAGACATAAACCACTCCACCGCTTTTGGATCCTGATGCGAGAAGAATAAGCTATGACCTGTATCTAAAGCCGCTATACTTGCCATTTCTTGATTTGAAAGTGAGAAGTTAAATACATCAAAGTTTTCTTCCATTCGTTCTTTTCGGGTCGATTTAGGAATGGCAACAATACCATTTTGAATCAGAAAACGCAGTGCAACTTGTGCAACTGATTTTTGGTATTTTTTGCCAATTTCAATAAGTACTGGGTTTTCAAAAAAATTGTTTTTACCTTCGGCAAATGGTCCCCATGATACTATTTGTGTACTTAGCTTTTGCATCACTTCGCGCGCTACTTTTTGTTGTTGAAATACATGTGTTTCAACTTGATTAGCCGCTGGTTTTATACGAACAAAATGATTTAAATCAATAAGGCGATCTGGATAAAAATTGCTAACGCCGATGGCTTTAGCCTTGCCTTGTTCGTAAGCTTCTTCCATTGCGCGATAAGCGCCATAGTAGTCATTAAATGGCTGGTGAATTAATAATAAATCAATATAATCTGTTTTTAATTTGCGTAATGATTCTTCTATTGATTGCTTGGCTTTGTAGTTAGCGTTGGTGATCCATATTTTTGTGGTAATAATAGTTCTTGGCGGGGAATGCCACATTTTGTATGGCATTGCCAACCTGACGTATTTTAAAAATTAAGACCTGTTTTAGATGGACGGTAAATCCATCTAACATTCATTATTTAGCCAAATTTAAAATATTAGCAATGACCTGCTTGCTATAAATGTCACTAATAGCAAAAAAGGGGCGTTTTGTGCCCCTTTTATAATATTTTATATACAATTTATAGCCGATTTCTATCAATTCCTCAACGTATAATAGGTAACAAATTAATGCTTGTTAAGTACTTCTAAAAAAGGCATGACACTATTGTTTGGCATAAAAACTCGATCATTATTCTTTTCTTTGTTAAGGATAGCTGGATCAATCTCATAACCTAACAGATTAGAAAGAATATATTTATTCATAAGCCCACTTAAATAACCATCTGATCCTCGAAATGATTCAATAAATTGACAATTATATCGTTGATTGGTTGATATAAACATAAAAGGGATTAGGAACTGGTCAACGTTGTCACCTATACCATGCCCAACATTCACAATTTCGCCATGATCCGAGGTATAAATAACGGTATAGTTGTTACTATATTTATTAATAACATCATATAATGCTTTGATTGCACGGTCGGTGTGATGAATAGTTAAATCATATTCTTCGACATCAGGTAAAGCCAACTTATCAACTTCATCATAACCTTTTGTATAGGGTTGATGGCTACCGCGCAAATGTACAAAAATAAATTTTTTCGGAAAATTATCTTTTTGTAGAGTGTCTTCTAATAATTGACTTAAATTAATATCCAGAATATCTTCAGTAAAAGTGATAACATCGCTTTTACGTGCAATAAAACCAAACTTAGTATTAAATGTACCTTGAATTTGTTGCCCAGCCGATGCTAGCCAATAGGTTTTGTAATGATTGAACTTAGCCATCTCAATAATCGATTTATTATCAAATAAATTATCATCACTTTCGGGCACATTGAATGAAAGTGTCATAGGTATAGAATCCCGAGTAAAGGCTGCCGCTGAGTGGCTATTTGGGATAATACATCCGCCATTTTGACTAAAAATATTGGTCATAAAAGGCGTAGTTTGTTTATGATAACCGTAAGTGCTATAGCGGGAAACTAAAGATGATTCCCCCATGATAAATACGATCAAGTCGTTATCAGGCTTACTAGGCGGCAAAAGAATAGCCTCATTAAATTTTTCAATTTCATTGGCACTTGAATAAATATCTGTTGATGCATAACTAGCCAAAAGATAGGATAAATTACCCAATGCCGCTGGATAAATTCGACGAACTATCTCAGCAGTAGTTTTATAGTTGCCTCTCTCGATTTCAGACTTCTCTGCTAAATTTTGTGAAAAAACAATAAAAAAAAGTAAAATTAAATACAATATTAATGGAATAACAGGTCTAAATTTAACAGTAATTGCTTTTCTAAAAATAAATAAAATAAGAAAAGTTGCAATAAATGCGGGGCCAGCTATGATTAAAACTTGTTTAGACATTGACAATATTTCATAAGAACTGGTTTCTACTATAGAGTCTAGCACGGTATCAGATATTACTTGCCCGTAATAAATAAAATAACTTATTTCTAGTAAAAACAGAAATAGAAATAACGAGCCAAGAGCAAATATAAAATAATTAGGGCTAAGAATACTAGTATGTAAAAGAATAATAAAACATAAAGTTGTTATCAAAACGGCATAAAATATAGGTTCATTAAAAATAAATTTGCCGCCAATAACATCAAATGTTAAGTAAGAAAAAATAGCACTAAAAACGATATAAACCAACAATAAAATGAAAGAAAGATTCCATTTAATTTTAAAAAATTTCATTATATTACCTTATTATATTTTTAACATATTAGGTTAACTTATTGTTCTATTTGTGTGATTGTTAGCTTGTACTGAATCAATTTTTTTAACAACTTAATGTATTTATTAAAAAACATAATGATGATAAAAAATTTTTCAACGTATAGTAAGTAACAAATTAATGTTTGTTAAGTACTTCTAAAAAAGGCATGACACTGCTGTTTGGCATAAAAACTCGATCATTGTTTTTTTCTTTGTCAAGGATAACTGGATCAATCTCATAACCTAACAGATTAGAAAGAATATATTTATTCATAAGCCCACTTAAATAACCATCTGATCCTCGAAATGATTCAATAAATTGACAATTATATCGTTGATTGGTTGATATAAACATAAAAGGGATTAAAAACTGGTCAATGTTGTCACCTATACCATGCCCAACATTCACAATTTCGCCATGATCTGAGGTATAAATAACGGTATAGTTGTTACTATATTTATTAATAACATCATATAATGCTTTAATTGTACGGTCGGTATGATGAATAGTTAAATCATATGCTTCGGCATCAGGTAAAGCCAACTTATCAACCTCATCATAACCTTTTGTATAGGGTTGATGGCTACCGCGCAAATGCACAAAAATAAATTTTTTTGGAGAATTATCTTTTTGTAGAGTGTCTTCTAATAATTGACTTAAATTAATATCCAAAAGATCTTCACTAAAAGTGATAACATCGCTTTTACGCGCAATAAAGCCATATTTAGTATTAAATGTACCTTTAATTCGTTGCCCAGCCGATGCTAACCAATAAGTTTTGTAATGATTGAACTTAGCCATTTCAATAATCGATTTATTATCGAATAAGTTATCATTACTTTCGGGTACATTGAATGAAAGTGTCATTGGTATAGAATCCCTGGTTAAAGCGGCTGCTGAGTGGCTATTTGGGATAATACATCCGCCATTTTGACTGAAAATATTGGTCATAAAAGGCGTAGTTTGTTGATGATAACCATAAGCGCTATAGCGGGAAACTAAAGAAGATTCGCCCATAATAAATACGATCAAGTCGTTATCAGGCTTATTAGGAGGTAAAATCACAGCTTGATTAAATTTCTCAATTTCATGGGTATCTGAATAAATATCTGTTGATGCATAGCTGGTTAAAATATAAGCTAAATTAGCAAGTACAGCAGGATAACATTTACGAATTATGCTATCACTAGTTTTATAGAAACCTCGCTTAATATCAGGTTTTAATGCTGTGTAATTTACTAGACAATAAATAAGGTAGAACAATATAAGCACATAAATAGTTATGGGAATAAAAAGTTTAAATTTAATACGAACAATTTTTTTAAGAATCAATAAAATAAGGAAGTCTGCAATAAGCGCAGGAATTATTATGATTGAAGCTTGTTTAGCCATTGACATTGCTTCATAAGAATTAGTCTCAATAATAGAATCAAGTACTCCTTCTGATATCATTTCTCCATAAAAAATAAAATAACTAATTTCGGATAAAAAAAGAAATAATAATGAAAAGCCAAAGACAACAATAAGCTTATGACAGCTGCAAATACAATTATGTACTATCATAATAAAAATTAAAGTTGTTATTATTGTAATATAGAAAAACAAATCCCCAAAAATAGATTCGGTAGATTTTTCATGATAGCTATTATTAAAGCAGTAAGACCAGATAACACTGATAAATGTATAAACTAATAACAATAACATTAAGGGCAGAACTCTTTTTATCCCACATAATTTCATAAAATATAACCTCATCCTATATTTGTGTATTTACTAGTTAAAGGTAACAGTTGATTTTGTTACTCCAGCCCTTAAATATCCTCTAGAATATCTCGCCACGTACAGCTACCGCGTATTCAATATAAAATATTTTCTAGTCTGCTTATATATTTGTTTATTTTTTCTTATTTATTTACAATTTCTGTTTTTTCCCAGTAGTTATCTGTTACATATGTTCTACATATAACGTGCTGTTATTGTTCATTTTGGCAAAACTATATCATATACAATATCTTTTTATTTTCTTTTTATTGAAAGATCGATAGCCTCTAGTATGTAATAACAAAAAGGAGCTATATTTTTACGCCCCATTTAATATTTTGTATAAAACCAATATCCTATCCCTATCAATTCCTCAACGTATAATAGGTAACAAATTAATGTTTGTTAAGTACTTCTAAAAAAGGCATGACACTGCTGTTTGGCATAAAAACTCGATCATTGTTTTTTTCTTTGTCAAGGATAACTGGATCAATCTCATAGCCTAACAGATTAGAAAGAATATATTTATTCATAAGCCCACTTAAATAGCCGTCTTGTCCCCGAAATGATTCAATAAATTGGCAATTATATCGTTGATTGGTTGATATAAACATAAAAGGGATTAGGAACTGGTCAACATTGTCACCTATACCATGCCCAACATTCACAATTTCGCCATGATCCGAGGTATAAATAACGGTATAGTTGTTACTATATTTATTAATAACATCATATAATGCTTTGATTGCACGGTCGGTGTGATGAATAGTTAAATCATATTCTTCGACATCAGGTAAAGCCAACTTATCAACTTCATCATAACCTTTTGTATAGGGTTGATGGCTACCGCGCAAATGTACAAAAATAAATTTTTTTGGAGAATTATCTTTTTGTAAGGTGTCTTCTAATAATTGACTTAAATTAATATCCAGAATATCTTCAGTAAAAGTGATAACATCGCTTTTACGTGCAATAAAACCAAACTTAGTATTAAATGTACCTTGAATTTGTTGCCCAGCCGATGCTAACCAATAGGTTTTGTAATGATTGAACTTAGCCATCTCAATAATCGATTTATTATCAAATAAATTATCATCACTTTCGGGCACATTGAATGAAAGTGTCATAGGTATAGAATCCCGAGTAAAGGCTGCCGCTGAGTGGCTATTTGGGATAATACATCCGCCATTTTGACTAAAAATATTGGTCATAAAAGGCGTAGTTTGTTGATGATAACCGTAAGTGCTATAGCGGGAAACTAAAGAAGATTCGCCCATAATAAATACGATCAAGTCGTTATCAGGCTTACTAGGCGGCAAAAGAATAGCTTCATTAAATTTTTCAATTTCATGGGTATTTGAATAAATATCTGTTGATGCATAACTGGCCAAAAGATAGGATAAATCGCCTAGCACAGCAGGGAATATTGTTCGAATTACACTAACACTACTTTTAAGATGACCATTTTTAATGTCAGACTTTAGTGATGATTTAGTTACTAGGAATAAAAGAACAACGGATAGTATAAGTATATACAAAGATAGGGGGACAAAAATCCTAAATTTAACGAAAATTAATTTTTTAAGAACAAATAAAATAAGAAAGGTTGTAATAAATGCTGGACCTATTATGAGCAAAGCCTGTTTAGTCATTGACATTACTTCGTGAGAATTAGTCTCAATAATAGAATCAAGTACTCCCTCTGATATTATTTCTCCATAAAAAATACAATAATTAATTTCAGATAAAAAAAGAAATAAAAATAAAAAGCCAAAGACAACAATGGGTTTATGACGACTACTAATACTTGTATGTACTAACACAATAAAACATAAAGTTGTTATTGTAATTAGATAAAAAAAAGGATTCTCAAAACAAAATCCATTCCGCTGTGTACCAGACTTAGTAAGGTAAATAAAAGCAAAAATAACACTAATAAAAGTATAGATTAACAGTAAAATTAAACGGGAACTTTTTTTAATTCCATATGATTTCATAATATATTTTAGTTATCTTATCGTTATTTTGTAAAAATTATAATAATCAATTATATTTTTTCAATTAAATTTTATTAAATAGAGTGCATTATTGTATTTTTAAAAATACATCTTTTTGAAAAAAAAGAAGTAATATAATTATGTTAATGGTGAATATTTACTCAATAACCATGATTTGAATCATTAAAATACAATTTTCGATCGATAGCTAGTCATTTCAATTTTATTAGTGTATGATATGTACACTTCTTGATAAAGAAGTATAAATTTTTAGTAATAATTTTAAAAATTTAAAAGGAGAAAATAATGATGTATTTATCAGCAATTCGTGCTCAAGCAAGAAATTTTTTAGGTAAATTTGTTAAAAATGAGCAAGGCGTAACAGCAATTGAATATGCAATTGTTGCAGCTGGTGTTGCTACTGTTGTATTCGTTGTCTTTAAAGGTGATGGTCCAGTAGCCACAATGTTAAGTGACGTTTTTAGTACTTTAAAAACTAAAGTAACTTCTACAATCAATGCTGTATCTACTGCTGGTTAATTAGTTTGAAGATAATGTATTATTATCTTTGTTAAGTCAAAGTTACTAGCACGAGTTAAAGTGCTAGTAACTTTTTTGTAATGTAAAAAATAATATAATAAATGTTATGGCTGATGGACAATCTAAGTTTTCTGATGAATGGGGTAGAGTTCGTGATTTGGTTTTTCAAGTACTTGATCTTGATTTAATTGAGCAATTAAAAAACGAACCCAATCGAGTTTTGCGTGAAATTCAAACAATAATCAGAGATATTGTTAATTCTGGCAATGCTTATATTACTGCCGATGAATCGGGTGTATTGGCAGGTATGATTTGCGATGAAATTATTGGTTATGGTCCAATTGACTCATTAATGAAAGATGAAACGGTTAATGATATTTTAGTCAACGGCCCTTATAGTATTTATGTTGAACGGGGCGGGATCCTAGCCAAAACGGATAAGTTTTTTATAAACGAACGTCAACTACTTGATATCGCAAGACGTTTAGTCAATAAAGTCGGTAAAAATATTGATGAGGCACATCCGTTAGTCGATTCACGGATGCCCGATGGTAGCCGACTTAATGTTGTTATTCCTCCAGTTGCCATTGATGGAACATCGATGTCAATTCGTAAATTTGGTACTGGCCGTCGAACATTTCATGACTTGATCAACTATGGTTCACTAAATGAGGACATGGCTAATTTTTTAGTTATTGCTGCTCGATGTCGAATGAATATTATTGTTTCAGGTGGAACAGGTTCTGGTAAAACAACAATGCTTAATGCACTGTCTGGATTTATAGGTGAACATGAGCGAACTATTACACTTGAAGATGCCGCTGAATTAAAGTTGCAGCAAGATCATGTGCTTAGACTGGAAACCAAATCAGGTGGTGAGGATGGTCGTGGAAGAGTAACTATGCAAAATCTCTTAGTTAATGCATTGCGTATGCGACCAGATCGAATTATTTTAGGGGAGTGCCGTGGTGAAGAAGCTTTTGAAATGCTTCAAGCTATGAATACCGGTCACAATGGTTCAATGTCGACATTACACGCTAATACTGCTAAAGATGCTTTATCTCGATTAGAAAGTATGATCATTATGGCTCAACCTGAATTACCTATTGTTGCAATTAGACATTATATTGCTTCTTCCGTTAACTATATTATTCAGGCTTCACGCCTTCCAGATGGACAACGTAAAGTAATGAGTATTACTGAAGTTATGGGATTAGAATCTGATAATATTGTTACTCATGACGTTTTTAAGTTTAAAATTCATGACGAAAGAGATGGAAATGGTAAGATTCAAGGTGAATTTGTCTGTAATGGATTAGTTAGGCGATCTGCACTTTATGATAGTGCTCAATATTATGAAATGTCAGATGTGTTAGAAAAACTAATGTTAAATGCAGTAGGTTTAAAAACATGATTCTACTTCTTTCGCTTGTGCTTATTTTTGTTGCCGTTATAAATATTTTTGCATTGCATCGCCGTAGTGGGCGATTACAAGTATTTTATAATGTCGAAACTAAAAATACTTCGTTATCAAGTTTGGTCGAAAGACAATTATCTCAAAAAAAGCAATCCTTTTGGGAACGCATCAGCTTTAGTATTAAAATGATGATTAGAGCTGATTACAATTTTCTTGTAATAGGGCAATCAAAAAGTCGGTTGTTTGTTTATATTTTTGCAGGTACAGTTGCGGGTATCATATTGAATGAAAAGTATATTAACTATAATAGCTATTTTGCTACTTTAGTTAGTATTATTACCACAATTGTTATAATTATTTTTATAAAAAAAAGAAAGTTAAAAAAAGAGTTTTACGATACATTTCCTGAAGCATTAAACACCATTACAGGTGTTGTGTCATCTGGTGGCGCAATAACAACAAGTTTTAAAACGTGTGGAAATTCTATTGGTGGAATTGTTGGTGAAGTAATGAAGGATGTGGATAGCCGAATTGAAATTGGTGAAAATATTGAGGATGTGTTAATAAGATCTTATTTAAAGCTTCCATTTCCAGAATATTATTTTTTTATTTTGACAGTAATGGTTAATCTAGATAGTGGTGGAGAATTAAAAGAAGTTCTTAGTCGGTTAACAAAAATGTTAATAAACAATCGAATTTTAACTAAAACTAGAGACGGTAAAACGGCGGAATTAAGAATGACTATGAAAATACTAGGCGGTATGCCTTTTGCTTTTGTATTTATTCTTAAATTTGCTTCACCAGCAAATTATGAACAATTGGTTGGCACAATGGTTGGTCATTATATTTTATATTATATATTTGGTAGTGTGGCTATTGGGCTTTTCATTATAAAAGGAATGGTTAGTAAGGTCATTTAAATTATGATGAATTTATTAAATATATTAATTCCCATTATTTTAATTTTTATAGGTAGTAGAGAATTAGTCTGCTTATATTTGTTGCATCAAAGAAAAGAAAAACTTAATTTGTTATTAAATAATGAAAATGAAGAAAAGAGAACACCTAAAAAGCATATTAACCAAAGAAATCTTGCTTTTGAGAGACTCGCTGCAAAAAATAGTATAAGCTTAACTTTTTTGCGCCGTTTTCAAGAACAAAATAGTTGGAAGATTTACGCTATCATTATCGGATTTTCATTTTTTTATCTTGTGAATCAAATATTTTCTTTTATTGAACTTAGTTCAAATATATTACTAATTGTATTATTCTTTATTATTATTATAGTCATTATTCTGCCTGATAGATTAGTAAAAAAACAGACAGAAAAAAGAATTAAAAGAATTTCACAAGATTTACCATTGATCATTGATATGATGGCAATTATGGTGAAATCAGGCATGACAGTCGAAAATGGTTTTAGATATTTAAGCACGAGAGTAAAACCAATTAATAGGGATGTGGCAACTATTTTAGAAAGAGCTTGTTTAATGATGGATGTTAATGGTATCGAGCTCGCTATTGATTTAATTTTGAAAGAAGTACCGTGTAAAGAAGTCAGAATGTTTTGTATTACTTTAAAAAGGAGTATTAGTTATGGTAATTCGATTTATGACGCTTTATTAGAATTATCAGCTGAAATCAGAGAAGTACAAAAATTAACAATAGAAGAAAGAATCGCTGCTATTGCAGCTAAAATGACAATGCCGATGATGGTATTCTTTTTAGTTCCTGTTCTTGTTGTTGTAGTTGCGCCAGTTATTATGAATATTATATCGACATTAAGTCAGATGAATAATTAGGGATCTAGAGATAATGAATGACTTTTTAAAATTCTGTAAACCAAAAGTGTTAATAAATCCGAAATTTATTGCGGTATTTTCAATATTGTTTGTTGCTACTGGATGTCAAAATAGTACCTTAAGATATGATTTAAATGAGCAGCAAAAAATTTTCATTCATGAAACCACAAAAAATTATGGTGGTTTAATTGAGCTTTATAAACAACGTTTACAAAGATCTGATACTGAAGATACAAGATATAAACTTGCTCAAGTCTATTATTTATCTAATGATTATGAAGCGGCAAAAAGAACATTAACCCCTGTTTTAAATAAAAGCAAAAATGATAATCTTTTTGTTTTGTATGGTCATGTTGAATCAAAAATGGGGAATAGTGACACTGCATTAGAATATTTAGACAAAGCAATCACGATTAATCCTAAAAACGGTGAAGCATATAATGTAAAAGGTATTGTTTTGTTAAAAAAGAAACAATACGATGCTGCACGATATTCATTCAATCTAGCTAGAGAAAACTTTTATGATGAGAACAAAGTCACAAATAATCTAGCTATGCTATCAATTTTGAATCAAGATTATAATGAGGCTTATAAGCACTTAAATATTTTATATACAAAAGGATATCGTGACCAAACCATTCTTCATAACTTGCTTTACACGTTAGTTAAATTAAATAAAATTCAATTAGCTAAGTCATTTTGCTTAGGGCATAGGTTATCTAATGAGCCAGAAATATTAATACAAGAACTAAAACAGATCGAGCCAATTAAAGCGATTAAATTTAATGAAATTGTGCCAGCGCAAAGTGAAAATCAAAAGCAGTATACAATTGAAAAATCGGCATCACAAAAGGTAAATAAAACGGACAAGAAAGTTGTTAAGCCTGAAAAAGTAACTAATTCACAAACAACTGATAAGTCGGAAGTTAGTGCTAAATTATCGAGTGTGGCTAAATTAGATTCAGAAACTGAATCCAAAACAGCTTCTCAAGCTACTGCAACTAATTCGGCAGTTGTTAATAAAACAGATTCTAAACAAAATAATCAAGTCAATCGGGCGGCGACTCAATCGACTATTTTAGCTGTTCGATCTGGCGAACATCGAAAATTTAGCCGAATAACTTTTGAAACAGTTAGTCCATTAAATAAAAATCAATACGTAATTGAAAAAATTTCACCAACAGAGTTCAAATTATCGTTATATGACGTAACCCTTCCTAGCAAAGGAATAAATTATATCATTAACCAAATTTCTCGTAGTGCTCGTGATTTTGCCAATGTTACAGGAACTTTAACTGCCGAAAAAACATTAGTTTTACAAATAAAAACAAAACAAGACTCAATAGTGAAGGATTTCGATGCAGGCCCTAATTCTAAGGGTAAAGCTCATTGCTTTGCATTTGATTTTTATTTAGAGAATAAATAAGTGCAAAAAAAATAATAATAACAATAGATATAAAATTTTAGGGAGTTTGCATGAAACAAAAAAGAATAATTGTTCTATATATATTAATGTTAGTTGTGGGACTGGCATTACTATTTACTAAATCATCGCCTGAACCTGTTGCTGAGCCCATAGTTCAGCAACCAGTTCAAGTTAAAGAAGAACCTAAAAAAGAAGAACCCAAGACAGAAATCATAACTGTAGCTGCTGCTAAACGTAGTATTAGTAAAAGCAAAATTTTGACTAAGGATGACTATTATTTTAAATCGATAGAAGTCAAAATTGGGTCTAATGACAAATCCAAATATATAGGCGATGCAGCAAAAATCGATGCTTATGTTGCTAAAAATAATATTGCAAAAGATACATTTATAGAAAGAAGTTTTATTGCTGCACCTAATTCAGAGGAATACTTAATGTCAGTGATAAAAGAAGGAAATTATATGTTTCCATTCAAATTGGATCAAATTGATTCATACTTGGTAAAAAATCTAAAGAGTGGCGATCTTGTTGATCTTTATATATTTTATAGTGATGATGAAATAGCTAAGTCTAATACTAATAGTAAAAATTATGAAGGAACTAGATTAGTTTCACCTAGTGATGATTTTGTTAAAAATCGCATAAAACCAATTATTGTTGGTAAAAAGATTCTCTATATTGATCTAGGAGATACAATAGACCAAAAATTTCAGAGAAAAGAGGTAGGACAAGTTCAATTAGAGCTTTCAAATCAAGAAATTAAATTATTAAGAACACTAATGACCAATTCCACAGTTATGATGTATCCAAGTACTTATAAACAAAATGTTGATGATGGATTACGTTTGTTAAGTGATAAAGAAAAGAAATGGCCATTAACTGATAAAGCTATTTTCTCAAAGAAAAAACAAATTAATTTGCTAAAAGGGAATTAAGAATGCTAATAAAAGTTAAACCAATTATGAACAAAATTAAACTGCTAGCTTGTTTATTATCAATTAGCTTCTCTCCGTTGGTTTTTGCTAATACTCACAATTTACAGATTGGACAAAGTAAAACAATTGTTTTACCTGAGAATGTAGGTACGGTTTTTATTAGCCAAGACAGCGTAGCAAATTATGAAGTTGTTGATGGTAAATCACTAATTATATATGGTAAACAAAATGGTAGAACTAGTTTACTTGTTTATGATGATGCAAATAATATTATTATTAATGACACCATTAATGTCGATCCACTTTTATCTCAAATTACAAATAGGTTAGCGCAAAACTTTCCAAATAGTAGCGTAACAATAGATCGTTACGATAACGGTGACCCAAGTGGTAGATTTGTCTATGTACTAAATGGTACTGCACCCGACACTACAACAAAAGGTAAAATCATGGCGCTTGTAGGTACACTTGTTGGGCAAAATGCAGAGCGAATACGGAATAGAGTATCGGGTGAAGATTTTGTCAACCAAGAACTTACATTCCAAGATTACTATGTATATAACAATATTATTGATAATATTAGAGTAATTGAAGAGTATCAAGTTAATGTCAGATTGACTTTTGTTGAAGTTAGCAAAACTTTTACTGATTCATTGGGTATTGAGTGGCAAAGCTTAACTTTGGATAGTATGGCCAAAGGTCAACAAGATCTTAAGATGAACAATATTGGCGAGTTCACTCTATTAGGTCTAAAAAAAGGATTTAATATTCATAACATTACTACAATGATTCGTGCTATAAAAAATGATCGCCTAGCTAAAATTTTAGCACAACCTAATTTATCTGTATTATCTGGCGAAAGTGCAGCATTTCTTGTTGGTGGTGAGATTCCCATTGTGACTAAAGGTAAAGATGGTGATTCTGAAGTTACTTATAAAGAGTATGGCATTAAATTAAATATCAGTACTAAAGTAAACAATGACAAACGCATTAGATTATTTATTAATAACGAAGTGAGTTCGGTTGCTGGTTCATATGCTTTTAATAACTATAATATACCGACTTTACAAACTCGAAAAACAAGTTCTACTATTGATTTATCTGATGGTGACAGCTTTGTTATTGCAGGATTAATTAGTGAACAGGACTCAGAAACATTATCTCGTATTCCTTTTGTTAGTGAAATTCCTATTTTAGGAGCATTGACTCGTAGTACTACAACAGGTCGTGAAAAGACTGAAATGGTCGTATTTGCAACAGTTAATTTAGTTACACCTAATAATAGTTTTGATGGTGTAGAATTACCGATTTTAGAGCGAACAGATGCAGTAAATAGTTTCTTTAATATTAAGAATAATATGGATAAACAACGCCGAAAAACAGTACCAATATCTAATGAAAGTGAAAAGTTTATTAACGATATGGGTTTTATTGAATAAAAAATTAGTGGGATTTTTATGCAATTATTTGGTAATAAAAAAGATAAAGATATATCAAAAGAACCATCACAAGAATTTGTAGTTGGACGCATTTCTGGTTTTCAGATCGCTATTTTAAGCAAAAGACCTGAATTGATTGAAAATATTCGTTCGGTGCTTTTCCTTTATAACGTGTTAGCCATGGAGATCTTCTCATTAGAATTATCTGAATTAAAAGAGGCCCCACGTTGGAATAAATATGATGCTATTATTTTAGATATTAAAGATGAAGGTGATGCTGAGCTATTATCTGAAAATGTCAATCGTTTTTTTCCAATTCAAGCATCAACAATACTTATTGGTAGCCATGATTCAATCCAGTTTTCTGAATTTTTATTAAAAAAAGGAATTCATTTTTTATTAGAGAATACTCAATTAGAGAAAATTCCTGATATCTTACACTCAAGGAGTATTACTCCACCAGGTTCTAGCCAAAGAGTCGGTAGCGTTATTACATTTTTAGGTTGTAAAGGTGGAATTGGCACATCATCATTAGCAGTTCATACACTAAAAAAAATCAGTTCGTTAACAAATTATCCGCTTCTTTATATCCAAGGTGCAACTACAAGCCCTAATGCAGATTTTTTATTTGAAACACCAATTCCTCAAGATGGTTCAATTGTTGATATTGAAATGTCTTTACGAGTAAAAGTTGAACTTGCTGATAAGGCTTGGAAATATGATGATCTAAATTCAGGTCGATTCAATATTACTGTTATTGATCAAAATATGGGATTGCAATCTTCGTTTAAGCATTTTGATGAAATCATAAAGCTTTCAAACATTGTGTTTATTGTAATAAATAGAGATCCCTTTTCAATCAAAGTTGCTAAGAGAATTTTGGAGGAAATCGCACGTATTAGTACACAAAATACGGATTTATTAAATAAACGTTTTTTGGTTTGTTTAAATGAAAACCTTCCTTATGATAAAAAAAATGCTTTACAAAATGAGGATATTGAAGAATTCTTAGGTAGAAATATCGATTTTACACGCAAATTTATTCCAAGATTAGATAAATTTAAAAAAGCACATACTAGCAGTGAAATAAATGAAATGGCTGCGGCTATTATTGGTAATAAAAAAGTTAAAAAAAATAAACAAAAGATGTCTTTTTCAATATTAAAGAAAAAGAAAGATTAATCGTTAATATAATAGAGTAGAGCAAAAATTATGTTTAAATATTGGAAATTATTCTTCGGTAAAAAAAATGCAAGTGTTTCGATAGAGTTTGCAATTGTTTTTCCTTATTTAATTGTTCTATTTTTATTTGTACTAGAATTTAGTCGAATTATGATTATTGGTTCGGCTTTAGATCTGGTGACTACAGAAATAACTAGAAAAACGGCGATTTCTCAAAATGCAGACTATAATCAACAGTTGCAGGAATTGATTAATTCTGAAGTACCTTTATGGCCTTATATAGCAGAACCACAAAAATTTGAAATAACTGTGAAATACTGTAAAAAAATTGATGAGGCAATTAATAATAATTGCCTAAATACTCCTGTTAGCGATGCTCCAATACTATTATTTGAATTGAAGTATGACTACAATGCTATATTCTCCAAGCAGTTTGGTCGTATACTTGACAGCTCTCTGGAAAAGAAGACTATTGTTTACCGTGAGTTTTTATTAAAATAATTGATAATTAAAGGAATGAAATAGCAAATGAGATATTCTGATAATTTTTTTCGTAATAAAGACGGTATAATTTCAATAGAGTTTGCAGCATGTTTTTGTTTGTTTTCACTTTTAGTATTTATTATCTATGATACTTACAGTAGTATTATGTTACAAAATAGATTAGAGCGGGCAAATTATACTGTAGCTTCTATTTTTCGTGAAAGATCAGCAATTTATCCAGTTATAAATGGCTCGACAGTTCAAGAGGTGGCTGCATTATGTGCTGATTCTAACTCCTGTTTTAATTCTCATGAGTTATTCGATGGTACCCAAGTGGAAGAACTCAGCCGCCTAGCAAGTTCATTACTAGATGGACGTAATGTTACTTTAAAAGTCGATAGTTTATTTATTTTTCAAAATGTTGCTAACCCCAAAAGCTTGGCTCATGCGCAACTTGTTAATCTAAGCGCTAGTTCTTGCTCCTCTGGTGTATGTAATGATGGTGGTATTGGGGACTATTTTAATTCGTTACCCAGTATGACTGATAATTCAAATAACTCACTTACTGACTATTCCAAACTTGTTCCATATGTTGAACGTGCTGCTGATCCCACAACAGGGTTAGCGGGGCGTTGGATTCCCTTATATCGAGTTAGTATGTGTATAGTTAACGAAGAAAGCCTTTATTTAAAATGGTTTAATTCAAGCAGAAAAGCTACCGATACTATACCAAATTTATGTAGCAATATTGTAGTGTTATCACGTTGTAATGATATTTCAAGATCTAATGGAAATTGCCCAATTTATTATCAGTAATCAACACACTTTTGAGAGTATTATATGAACTATAATAAACATAAACAAATTAATCATAAGAAATCTTTTTTTAAGTGTTCTTCAGGGAGTGCTACTATAAGTTTCGCCTTGATGTTTCCCACAATGCTAATTTGTATGTTAGTTTCAATAAATTATACTCAAACAATGCGCGACCGTGCAAGGATCTCAGAAGCGACTAACGAAGCTTCGTTGGCGATTATCGCATTAAACAATGAAAATGCTGATAAGACAGCAATTGAACAAAATCGCAAAATGGCATTGAACTATATTAATTATTTTGTTTATCAAAAAATTAGTGATGATTTAGTAGAAGATGCCGATGCCTCTATTAATATAGAATATAATAAAAACACAAAGGTATATAGTATTGCCTATAAACAGAAAGTTGATTCCTTAACAAGTAGTAAAGACAAAGGAAAAGTTGGTGAGTTAAATCAATCTATGATTGTTAGCAATAAAACTGAAAGTTATGGTAATACAAAGAAATTTAATAGATATGACTCATTTGATATTGCTCTTATTGCTGATTTTTCAGGTTCAACAACATGCCAATATGACGATACAAGTTGTAATGAATACTCTTCTCAAAATGGAAATAGTGATCAGCAACGCCTTCAATATATGAAAAAAGCAATAGCTGATATTATTAATCAGTTTAAAGGATCCTCAGAGATTAAATTTGCATTAGTTCCTTATGATATTGGTGTGCCAGTTCAGCAAAACACTGAAAACCTAGTTGATGCTGAGAATGGTGAGAGCTATGGTTGTTCAGTTATGTACAAATTGAAAAAAGGCTATGATGAAGTTGATTATAACTTTTGGGCAAATAAAAACATTGCATATGCTAGATGGCGTAATTTAATGGAAAGCGGAGAGATTAAGAACTATTTAGATTATGACTATTTGGGTAAATATGCGAATACGGTTACTTATTATTTAGATTATTTTAATTATTTTTATTATTCACAAATAATTGGACCTGCTAAAGATTTGAATAATGATAGTGCCTTAGTGCGCGAAAAATTGTGCCGCGCTAGAGATCAAGATGAAGTGCTTAATATGGGAAGAGCAAAGTATGCTTGTGGTGAAGATCGTCCTGATTATCCATTGCGTGATGAAAATAAGAAAACTATTGAAAGCCAATATGGTAGGGTTGTTCAACTATATGACCTCATGTTTTCGGGAAAGCCTGATGTACATTATTCATTTGCTAACGGCAGAACAATTGATGTACAAGCTACATTGGATACATTGTTCAGTGGTATAAAAAGTAATACAATAACGTTTAATCGACCTATTTCGCCTACTGTTAGTGATTTTTCACCATTTTTTGGAATGTGCCAATCGCCTTTATATAGTAATAACATAATGAGCGAAGAGGTGATTAATTTACCAACTAACCATCAAAGGTTTTTAGAAGCATCAAAGCATATTGGAAAATTTAAGGCGTTTCCTCGTTTAGTCCCTTTTAGTGAAAATGGAAATCATAATTCGGTTTTACTAGATTATATCAAGAATGGGAATTGGCAACCTGGCGGAGGAACAGATACTATGACGGCTTTGTTAAGGACAGTCCCAGTAATGGCAAATGGCTATGCTAATAATAAAATGATGATTATTATTACAGACGGTAAAGACGATGTTGGAGCAGATATTCTCAGAGACGTTTTTTTGAACAAAGGTGTTTGCCAAGAAATAACGACTGGATTAACTTCAATAACTAATGAAAATAGTGGCTATATTGAAAAAGCAGCTAACACGGCGACGATCCACTATATAAAACTCGATCCTAATGCAGCCAATTTAACAACAGATAGACAATATGAACTAGTATATGGAAAATGGTTTACTAAATGTATGAAGGGCAATAGAGAATATTTACACGATGCTCAAGATTATCAGAGTTTATTTGATACTATGAAAAAAATTATTCAGACAGAAACGGGTAATTTTGTTAACAAAGATGAATCTGATTAATAGAGGTTAATCTAAATGAAACTAACTAAATTAATGGTATTTTTTGCATCATGTTTATGCTTTTCATTATTTGCAAACGAAAGAAAAAGTGATGCCGTCGTGTTGACAACAAAATCATTTGTAAAAACTCCTACTTCAACTAACTCTATTGATACAGGAATTACGATAGAAAATGGAGATGTTTGGCTTACAGGTTACAGAGATGCTGGGATATCAGGTAGTGGTTCTTTGGGTTATAGTTCTTCGAAGCCTCCTTACAGAGTAGAATTTTTTGTCAAGAAAGGGATTTATATTACGCAAATAGCGGCAGGAGCATATCACCAAATTGCTCTTGATGATCGTGGTGATGTTTGGGCATGGGGTGACAATCGAGCTTGGCAAGCATCAGCTATTAAGGCTGGAAATCTAGGAGGTTATCAAACTATACCAACCTTAGTTTTAGAAGGTAAAGATGTCATCATGATAAATGCTGGGGAATATACTTCTTTTGCTTTAACCCGAAGTGGGGAGGTTTATGCTTGGGGAACATCAGCTTACGGCCAAATGGCGAATGGTTCGCTAGTTATTGGACCAACAGTACTTCATCGTATTCCTCAATCATATTTTCACGATAGTCCAGTTGTGTTGATTGGGGCGGGTTATGAATCTGCCTGGGCTATAAATGAACGTGGTGAAGTTTTTGCTTGGGGAGATGATGAGTCAAATCAATATGGGTTTAGGCATAGTATCATGGGAATACCAGTACATGTTTACCAGACATACCCTGTGCAAATTACTAATCTTCCCCCTGGTATTAGTGGTGGAGATATAGTAACTATTACGGGAGGGAACCGCTATACTGCATTTTTAACTTCGGAAGGTGAAGTGTGGGCTATGGGGGCAGCCAATCATTTAGGTATAGGATTTGGTTATCTAGGAAGTGAAAAAAAAACACCTCTAATGTATGAGGTTGATAAGGATGGAAATCAATATAAAGTAGATAACGAGCTAGATGTAGCCGATCCCCAGTTTGTTATGGATAATGTTAATACGCTTTATTGCCGATATGGAGGGTGTTGTGCCATCACTAATGATGGGGAACTATATACATGGGGGGTAACGGTTGCGGCTAATGATAGACACAATTGGCAGATAATGTATGGTTATATACCAATAAAAAGGGATATTATTGGTAATTTGACTAAAATCGATGGAGGTAAAGAGAGTCTGATTTATTGGAATGATGAAGGACAAGCTTTTGGAGTAGGCTGGAATAATTGGTATAAATATTATTCACCAGTGAACCCTGTTAGCTGGCCAGGAGTAGAAATAAAAGAATTGCCAAAAGCGATGAAAGAAGTTTATGGTAAAGATTTTGTTCCTGGTCGAGGATAAAGACTATAATGATTAGCCAAGAATTAATTAATGATATTATCATTTTAGCTATTTGGGCATGCTTGTTATTTTCATGTTATACGGATTTAAAATATCGAACTATCTCAAATAAAATTGTTATAATAATATTCATTTTAGTTATTTTGAATTTTGCCTTTGGCAAAGGGCAGCTAGATTATATTGCATCAGCTATATTTTTAATTTGTGGTCTATTCATGTTTTATTGTCGACTTGTTGGTGCTGGAGATATAAAATTAATTACTGTTCTTTTGATTTCTATTCCAATAAACAGTGTGCCGTTTTTCTTAGTCGTTATTACCTTTTTGGGGTTACCAATGGCAATCATTGCAATAATATACAGATCCTTCAAAAAAAATTCTGTTACATTGCCTTATGGGCTTGCCATTAGTGGTAGCTATTTTTTAACATCAATAACCTTATTTGAGGTTATACTGTAATAACTAACTTGTAGTTAACATCTTAAATATAATCGCATTTTTATAATAAATATCAATGTTTCCCATCCTCAATAAGGCGGGCGGGAAACTCTTTTTTAACCTGCAAACACTTAATAACTGTTATTCCTTAAAAAATATTTGAAATACTCTTACACATAGCTATATAAAAATTATTATGTTTTAGTCACTTTTAATAAAAAGTTTATCCCCTTATTTTAAGAATATGTATGTATACCATTTTGGTGCATATCAGGTCTTTATTAGAGTATTATAAGTTTATTACTTTTTAATGATGAATCATTATAATTATTTTTAATTAGTTTTTTGCTTAAAAAACAGTAATTATATTAACTAACATTTATCAAACTTTGTTTAAGTTATGGCATAGTTATTGCTTATAAATAACATTGGATAGATTTGTAATTATAAATATTTAGAGGAAACATCCGTATGGAAAATCATAGCAGTAGTACTGTTGCTTTTGTTAAAAATCGGCGTGCTTCATTAATCAGTGCTATTTTTTTAATGGCAACATCAGCAATTGGCCCAGGCTTCATTACTCAAACCGCTACCTTCACCGTTACGCTTGGTACTGCTTTTGGATTTGGTATTTTAGCCTCTATTATTATCGATTTTGTTGTTCAGCAAAATATTTGGCGAATTGTGGCATTAACCAAAATGAACTCTTCAGATATAGCTAATGCAACCATTCCATTTAGTGGTTATTTGCTGGCGGTGTTAATTATATTTGGTGGATTAGTATTTAATATTGGTAATATAGCTGGTGCAGGTTTAGGTTTAAATGCATTGGTTGGCCTTGATCCTAAATGGGGAGGGGCAATTAGTGCACTTTTAGCGGTTTACATATTTTCTTCCCGTAAAGCGAGTCATTTTATAGATCGTTTGATGATTGGTTTTGGTTTGTTGATGATTTTTTTGACACTGTTTGTGGTGTTCGCATCGCATCCACCGATTGGTCAAGCTTTAAAAGAGACAGTGCTTCCAAGCCATGTTGATTTTGCTTCAATTACGACCATAGTTGGTGGGACAGTTGGCGGTTATATTTCTTACGCAGGCGCTCACCGTTTACTTGATAAAGGTATGGTTGGTGTAGAGCATATTGATTATGTTTCAGGCGCAGCCACAAAAGGAATTGTCGTTGTTGGTTTAATGCGTTACATTTTATTTTTAGCGATTTTAGGTGTCGTGGCAAGTGGTGTGACAATTGATATTTCAAGTTATGCTGCTAACCCTGCATCGCAAGCATTTCAAGCGGCTTTGGGAGAGTTTGGATTGCGCCTTTTTGGTTTGATTTTATGGGCAGCAGCCATCACTAGTGTTATTGGGGCAGCTTATACTTCAATGACGTTCATTACTCCGTTTAAACGTACTATTACAGACAGACAACGTCAGTTTGCTACCATTATTTTTATTGTTGTTTCGCTTGCAATTTATTTAATTATGGGGACTGCACCAGTATCATTATTAGTCTTTGCTGGTGGTTTTAATGGTTTAGTTTTACCGCTTGGGTTAACTATTTTTGTTTATATTGGTTGGCGACGAGCTGATCTTATGTCTGGATATCATTATCCAAGATGGTTATTACTTTCAGGCGTAGTTGTGTGCGCAATTACTTGGTATATGGGCATAATGTCGGTCGCGACTATTTTTAACTATTTAAAATAGAGGACAATATGACAATCACCAAATGTATTGATTTAAATAGTGACCTTGGCGAGAGCTTTGGTCAATGGCAAATGGGTAATGATGAAGCAATGCTAAATGTTGTTAGCAGTGCGAATATTGCTTGTGGATTTCATGCAGGTTCGCCTGCTGGCATTTTAAAAACGTTGAATGCCGCTAAAGCCAATAATGTCCAAGTGGGTGCTCATGTTGGTTACCCTGATTTAGTGGGATTTGGTCGTCGTAATATGGATATAGCAACTGATGAGTTAACCGCTGATGTGATTTATCAAATTGGCGCACTTAAAGGATTAGCCACATCAATCGGTACCAAAGTGAGTTACGTTAAACCACATGGCGCATTATATAACACCATTGCGCATGATAAGCGTCAGGCAATGGCGGTGATTGATGCGCTTTGTGCGGTTGATTCGACATTGACTTTGGTTGCTCTTGCAGGCTCAAAATTGATTGAATGGGCTAAAGAAAGTGGCTTAAGCGTCGTTGCTGAAGCGTTTGCTGATAGAGCTTATCATGCTGATGGTACATTAGTTTCTCGTAAAGAGGTTGGAGCGGTATTGCATGATCCTGATCTAGTTGCCGACCGTATGTTACAATTGGTTAATGATGGTGGCGTGATGTCTATCGAAGGGCAATTTGTGAGTATTGATGCAGGATCCATTTGTGTCCATGGCGATAGTGCAGGTGCTTTAGGCATGGCACAAAAAGTACGACAAAAACTACAACAAAATGGCATTCATATTGCCTCGTTTACTAAAAGTAATAATAACTAAATTAGTTAATATTTTGAAAAAAATTAATTAAATTAATAAAAAAATAAAAATATGATTAAACCAAACAATATAAAATATGTATTGTTAGTGATTGGATATTGATCATATTTCGAGGTACTTAATGCGATTTTTACCCGTTAATATCGATGCATTTATCGTAGAATTAAACAGCCTTGAGCAAACCATGGCGCTTACTGATGTGCTTCAAGGTGTTATTGCTGATTGGCATATCAAAGAAATAATCCCAGCGGCACGAACCCTATTAATCCGTTATAACCCCATTGTAACCAATGCTAATATACTTGCTGAGCAGATTGCTCAATTAGATATTTCGGCAAGCGTTATGCAATCAGGCGAACAGGTAATAATACCTGTTCGCTATAATGGTGAAGATTTACCTCAAGTGGCAGACTATCTTGGCATAACGGTTGCCGAAGTCATTGCAAGGCACACTGATAACGAGTATCAAGTGGCTTTTTGTGGCTTTGCTCCTGGATTTGCTTATATGGTATCTAAAACGGCTCAGCTTAATGTGCCACGTCGAAGTTCGCCACGAGTCCGCATTCCAGCAGGATCTGTAGCTTTGGCCGGGGAATTTAGTAGTGTTTACCCACAAGCAAGCCCTGGTGGTTGGCAATTGATTGGCATTACAGATACGGCAGTTTGGGATATTTATCGTGATGAGCCAGCGCTGTTCAAACCTGGTACTCGGGTTAATTTTATTGATGTGAGCCAATCGAAAACAACTTATCATTTACCTGCTCATTTATCAGTAGCTAAAAAACAAGATGATCTTGTTGAGCAACAAGATATAACAGTATTAACGACAGGATTGCAAACATTGTTTCAAGACAATGGCCGAATTGGGCAGGCGGCGTTAGGCATTTCTGAATCGGGAGCGATGGATAAAAACGCATTACACAGTGCCAACCGCGTGTTAGGTAATTCAATTAATGAACCAGCGTTAGAAATTACCCAAGGTGGTTTTAGCGCCCAAATAAATAGACCAATGTTAGTTGCTGTGACGGGCGCTATATGTGAGATCACAATAACCACCATCCAAGGTGAAATCTATACTACTCCTATGTATCGGCCAATTCAATTAGAAGCAGGTGATATTATCCGTTTAGGTAATGTAAAATGTGGCGTTCGTAGTTATTTAGCTGTGCGTGGCGGTTTTCAAGTAACACCTATTTTAACCAGCTGTGCTTTTGATACGCTTGCACAAGTTGGGCCCTTACCACTAAAATCGGGTCAAATGTTGGCGATTAAGCAAGCAAAAACGTTAAATCCAGTATCATTATCAGAAACTCCTATGATTAATTACCCAACTAGTGATGATATAGTAGTGTTAGATATTGTGCTTGGACCACGTACCGATTGGTTTACTCAGCAATCGATAGCGCTTCTTACTTCACAGTTGTGGTCGGTTACTCCAGCTTCTAACCGTATTGGCTTGCGTTTATCTGGAAAGGAACCGTTAATTCGTGAAAAACAACAAGAATTACCTAGTGAAGGTACCTGTATTGGAGCAATACAAATACCAGCTAATGGACAACCTGTATTATTTTTGAATGATCACCCTTTAACAGGAGGTTATCCTGTTATTGGTGCAGTATGTAATTATCATTTAGATTTAGCAGGTCAAATTCCAGTCAATGCTAAAATAAAGTTTAATCCTATAGGGATGTTTAAAGAATTTGAAGGGAGTGATGTTGATCATGTCTGAAAATAATCAAACAATAACGCATAAAGTATTAATTGCTAACCGTGGCGAAATTGCCGTACGCATTGTGCGTGCTTGTCGTGATATGGGATTTTTATCTGTTGCGATTTATGCTGATGCAGATATTAACGCACTTCATGTACAAATGGCCGACGAAGCTTATGGGCTAGCAGGCAATATGCCAAGCGAAACGTATTTAGATATTGATAAAATTATTGCTATAGCTAAAAAATCAGGAGCAACGATGGTGCACCCTGGTTATGGTTTTTTATCTGAACGTGTTGAATTTGCAAAAGCGGTACAAGATGCAGGGTTAATTTGGGTTGGACCCAATCCCGAAACGATTGAAATATTAGGTGACAAAGTCAAAGCAAGGCAACTTGCATTGCAAGTGGGTGCGCCATTGGTTGTGGGAACAAAAGAACCAGCTAAAAACGCTAAAGAAGCGATCGAATTTGCCCATGCACATGGTTTACCTATTGCTATAAAAGCCGCATTTGGTGGCGGTGGTCGAGGCTTAAAAGTAGCTTGGAAAATAGATGAAGTAGAAGAGCTTTACCATTCAGCCGTGCGTGAAGCAACTGCCGCTTTTGGGCGTGGAGAGTGCTTTTTAGAACAGTTTTTACATAATCCTAGACATGTCGAAGCACAAGTTATTGCCGACAAATTAGGTCATATTGTTGTGGTAGGTACGCGTGACTGTTCATTACAACGTCGTAATCAAAAATTAATTGAAGAATCGCCCGCTCCTTTTATTAGCGAACAATTAACCGAACAAATAACCCAAGCATCAATAGCTATTTGTGCTAAAGCAAATTATGTTGGTGTAGGGACGGTTGAATTTTTGCTCAGCCAAGATGGCAAATTATCGTTTTTAGAAGTCAACACACGATTACAAGTAGAACATCCCGTAACGGAAGAAACAACAGGCATTGATCTTGTTGTTGAACAACTGCGTATTGCCCAAGGTTTGCCATTAAGCATTAATGAAACACCAAAACCTAAAGCACACGCTATTGAATTTCGTATCAATGCCGAAGATGCCGCTAATGGCTTTTTACCTGCGGCAGGTACCATTACACGCTTTGATGTGCCATTAGGAGCAGGTGTTCGCGTGGACAGTGGCGTAACGGTGGGGTCAACAATTCCTGCCTCGTTTGATTCACTGATGGCAAAATTGATTGTAGTTGGTCATAATCGACAACAAGCCATTGCTAGAGCTCGTCGTGCTTTGGCTGAGTTTTCTATTGAAGGGGTAGCTAGTGTGTTGCCATTTGCTCGTGCGGTTATTGAACATTCTGATTTTTTTGATGATTTTAAATTACATACACGTTGGATTGAAACTGAATTTACTACAACAATAGCACCAGCCAAAAGGCAAATACCACAAAAAGAAGCAGCGTTGATACGCACATTTATTGAGATTGACGGTAAACGTTGTAAACTCGGTTTACCTGCACAACTCCTTGCAGGGTTATCCTTGCAAACGGAAGCTAATTTAGATACATCCTCAAGCGTGAAAGAAGAATTATCTGAATTGATTGTCCAGTCACCTGTTTCTGGTAGTCTTTTTAAATGGGTGATCAATGATAATCAAAGCGTAAACGCAGGCGATGTCATTGCTATTATGGAAGCCATGAAAATGGAAGTTCAAGTTATTGCACATCGAAATGGTGTGCTAAAACAAATACTCAAAGAAGGCAATTATGTTAACGCAGGATCACCTGTTGCAGAAATCATTTAGATAACGCTGATAAAACAAGAATGTTTTTCATCAAAATAGCAAAAAACATTAAATATAGACAATATATTTTGTTTGTTTTATGCTCATTAGCATGATGTTTTGTCTATTTTTAATGTGTTAGGATGATTTATATTGAAGTTTTCTCAGCAATCAAAACTCACTAACGACGTATTAGCCTTAGCGTTATCGCCAGCCTTAACACCAGATGGAATTATTGACAACCCTCAATTTTTTGCTGGTTATGCACTTTACCCACAAATTCTTGCTAGATCTTTACTGGTTCTAGCTGATATTACTGCGACCCGATATTTTAAACCAGTGCCGGTAGCTTTTCGTGATCCTATTTTATCTGCACAAGGGAATCAATTAAGAGCAGAGGTTTTTTCTGCCTGCAATAGTGTTTATGCTCGTTTAGATTTGTTACAACAAGGGTTTGATGGACAAATATTACGAGGCACAACCAATGTAGATATTGGTATTAGCTTAAGGTAAGCGCTAACTCAGGTTAATAATAGAGACAAACTTCATCTTAATATTGGTAATCAAGGTTTGGCTATGCGCCATATCCAAAAACAAGATGAAGATGTAATTGGAATAAAGGCCATTATTGAGCGCCCTGTTGCAATGCCAGATAGGTGGATTCGAGCACTTGGTAATGTAGCTGAAATTCATACCAAAATGGTCGCTGTTTTTACGGTAACGGGAATACAAGCACAAACCTTTATTGCAGGATTGCCAACCGTGACTAGTAAACATCAATCAAGCTGGCTAGTGCCATCTAATACTGGTATTAAATTGATGGCTCAAGGCGGTCTCGATAGTGTGTATATTTCTGGGCTACATCGGTTAAGTGCACTTAAGCGATTAACGACCAATGTTAAGCGTTTAACTTTTTATCAGCTAGCAAGTGGCGAACAAGGACCCTGCATGGTTGAAGTTGAACTCGACGGTGCAAGACTTACTTTGAGCTTAACTGCACAGCCATGGCAAGGCTATTCTGGCGAAGGTGCCTTACTTGAGCTGCTTGCACCAAAACAGCAATTACAAAATGCTCAACTTGTTCAATCTATTTTACAATTTGATTCGCTGATCGATCTGACTCAGCTAGCGATAAAAACAGGGTTAAATACTCAGTGCATTAATAGTTCGCTGGCGTATCTAGCTGTTTCAGGTAAGTTGGGTTTTGATGTACACCAGAATGGCTATTTTCATCGTCAATTGCCTGAAGATCCTAATCGACTTATCAAAGATAATCCGCGTTTAAAATCGGCCTATAAATTGATTGAATGTATTGATCGGGTTGATGAAAACACATGGATGGTTTGCTCGAATAACGAAGACTATCGTGTCCGTTTTGTTAGGCAGAATAGTAAAATGACATCACAATGTACTTGCTCATGGTACCTGAATCATCAACTCAAAAAAGGGCCGTGTAAACATATTTTGGCAGTGCAAATTAAGGAAAATATTTATGAATGCTAACTTAGCAAAAGCCGAAGTGATTTTTACTTCTTTGAATTGGAACAATGTCACAGCTGATAATATTTTACAACAACCGTTAGGTAGCAAAGAGCAGCAAAAGATTGCACTTTTAGGATTAAAAAGTGGCAAATGGGGTGACTATGTCAAAGTAAGCAACACTTTTGTATGGCAAGATTATGTTAAGTGTAATAAAGCATATTTAGCTTTGTACGCCATTCGGATTGGGGTATCAGTGAGCCGAGCGTTAAAGCTTGCTCATTATACTTATTCATCTTTGTTATTGCCGGTTATTATTGAACGAGGTGAAAATTACGCACAAAATTTTGTGCAACAAGCGTCTGCGCCTACAGATCTTGCTGTTCAGTTGGTTGATCGTTTAAATTTGGTTATTCCTAAAAATCAGAATTATATCGGCGGTTGGACGTTGTATGCGGCGGTTGCTATGCGTGGTGATGATGTTGTAAAGCATTTTTCAGTTGCTACTCATGATGCAGATGTTGTCAACCCTTTTTACGATAAAATTCCTCCAAATATAGCTCAATGTCAGCGTCGATTTATCGAACATATTCATATTGCTATAGCGATATACACCTGCTACACGGTCATTTATCGAGGTGCTTTGCTTGGGGGTAACATTAGGTT
Source organism: Gilliamella sp. Gris3-2 (assembly GCF_001690345.1). Lineage (NCBI taxonomy): Bacteria > Pseudomonadati > Pseudomonadota > Gammaproteobacteria > Orbales > Orbaceae > Gilliamella > Gilliamella sp. Gris3-2. Next base: position 68,765 of record NZ_LZHB01000023.1, on the reverse strand, counting down.
GGCTTGACCGAGAGCAAGCAAAAGAGTTACTTTTTTTAGCTTTAGATATCGCTATTCGTCCTATAGATCGTAAAGTATGGTTAGATACACTTTATGATTTAGGTATTACCGATGCTGAATTGTGCCAGCGAGTACCTGCTTTAATTCCGTTACTAGCCATGGGTGAATCTGCAATAATTAATCGATTAGCACCTGTTTTAATTCCCTTTGTTGATGATGAATTATTAATCGAAGTGATGACGGCATGTTTATCATCTAAAATAAAATCGGTCAAAAAATTAGTGTTAAAGATAGCCCTAAATCGCAAAGCGCCCCAAAATACTGATTTGTTTATGCCTTTGTTAAACCTATTACTTGACCAAACTGATGAATCAATTGTGGCTTTAACTAGCAAGCTAATTACACAGTGGCATCTTGATGATCATACCGTACAATCTAATTCCTCCGAATTACAACAACTTTGGCAACCAACACCGCCACTTTGGCAATTGCCGCCTTTTGAATTAGAGCCTATTTCCCCTGATGTATTAACTGAGTTAGCCTCTGAATTAGTAAAAAGAAACATATCTGGTCATGATAGTGTGACGGAAAGATTTTTAGCTGTAGCTAATATTATTGCTTATCACGATCCTCAAGCAGCAAAAGCGAGTTTAGCGGGTATAAAATTACGGGTTGATCAGCTTCTTGGTTTTCTATTTTATTGGCGTAAAGGCGAAGAGATTCCGTATCATAAATATTTGTCTGATTTATTAACAGCACGCGATTATATTGTTTGTAAAAACTTAGGCAAAATACCTTGTTTACTGTCGACACCAAGCATGAGTGATCTTTCAATAACAGTGGATGATCTTAGTCAACGATTAGCGATTTATCAACAGTTGAAAATTGATGCATTAGAGGCGGATCTGTTTTTAGCCTTGACTCGTCTTGATGTTTCGACAAAAACATCATCAACGATAGAAAAACTCAAGAAGTTAAATGTTGCAGTCGTTTTGCAATCAGGACAAAAAATGCCAATTGATGCTAGCTCTTTAGTATTACAGTATCTGGACGATCCATTAATCGAACCTAAATTAGCGTTAAATACTTATATTGAAGACGTACTGTCTTTACCACAATCATTAAATTATTTTCCTAAACGTATTGGAAATAACGGGTTTACAAAAATTCTTGCTATTTTCCCGTTATGGAACGATAGTGCAATACCGTCAGATATTGATTGGGCAACATATTACCATCAAGGTTTTGAGTTCCAGCAAATTGTTAACAGGCGTTCTCCTTTTGATTCACGTTCTGCAATGGCATTGTTAGCTATGCAACGCGCTAATTCGCCTTATGTGGCTAGCAATATGGCTCAAGCCGTAAACGATGCATGGCAAAGAGGTTTGCTTATTCCAGGTGTGGCGGATATTTTGTTACTGGAGCGATTTAGTCAGGTTCCTTGTCGTATAGCTAGTTTAGTGTCAGTATTAACCGATATTGCAAAACAAGGTATTCTTTCGGTGGTTTGGCCTATTTTGGATCAATTAATTATCGCATCATGTAAAGCACCAAGACTGTTATCTGGCACGCTTGAAACTGTTGATGCGATAGCTGAGTTTTTACCAGAAGTTCAATATGCTGTCGATCAAGGCATAGCCGATGCCAATCAATTGCAATTACTTGGCATCAGAATGTTAGCCAGTAAAAAAGAGGGTAGTGCTAATGCGATTAAGAAAGCAAAAGCCATAGTTGAAAAACTACCTAAAATCGCCCCTTTAAAACAAGACGTATCGATGCGAGCTCCTGATGATTTTGACCAAGTATGGCCAAAACCGCAAAAGGCTAAAGTTGTGCCTGAAGATAATGTTTCAATTACTATTAGTAAGCCTGTAATAGAACAATCATCACGCTTTTCTAAAGCATTGGCTAAATCGTTAATGTTTACTTTAAAACTCCCCAATGTGTCTAATCAAGTTTTCCACATAGTAAAAAATGATTGGTATTATGATTTAGAATACGAATTCCAATGCGAAGCTTACCCAGCATTATCAAAAGATCAACAAGTTATACCTAATTTTCAATCAAGAGTTTGGTTACATTGGTGTATTAACAAACAGTTACTTGTTGTTGAGAAAACACGTAATTGGCAAGAAAATAACGATGGGCCATTATCAAGTAAATATAATTTGATTTTTTTAAACACAGATAATCTGATTTTTTCAAAATCGTTAGTGACAGTGATTATCGGATTATTGGCTCAAGACAGTGATACTTATAAAGCAAATTTTATTTTTGAAAAAAATGTTAAAAAAGGAATCATTGATGCAGATACCATGCGCAAAGCTATTATCTTGTTTCTTGATTATCCTGATTTAAGCCCCGCTAAATTAATTCGATTACTAGAAAAAAAGCCAAGTTTATTGCCAATATTTTGTCCAGTATTAATTGAATGCATTAAGTTTGTTGGAAATCTAGTAAAACAAGGTGAAAAAATACCTGCTTGGATTAATCGGATTTTAGATATGTCATTAAACTATGCTCCTTATTTGAAAGAGGCAACTAGGCGCGGTTATCTAACTGAACCTGATTCTCAATGGCAAGGCTTAGCGGATATTGCCCAAGCAAAAGCAAAATCAGTAGCAGTAAACAAAGCAAAACAACTACTTGAATTACTTAAGTAAGATGGTTATTTTTGGGAAATGATTAGAACACTTAAAATAGGTCTAATATAAAAGCAATAAATAATTAAATTTAATCATCATGTAAAGTGATATATAAAAAAACATTATAATGATGATTATTTTCTATAAACACAATGTTGAATTATGTTATTGTTTTACCTTTATTTTAATAAGAAAGGAATATTATGACTCATTCTTCACATCCTTTGGTTCGTTTTTACTTAAAAGTAGGGTTGATACGGCAGATCTTATGGGGCTTAATATTTGGTATTATTCTCGCTGCGGTGTCGAAAGATACCGCATTAGCGATGTCTCTTATAGGTGGGCTATTTATTAATGCTTTGAAATCAGTTGCTCCTGTACTTGTGCTCATTTTAGTGATTGCATCGATATCGAATCATCAACATGGCAAACAAGCCAATATGAGACCGTTAATTACTCTTTATTTTGCCGGAATGATGTTAGCCGCATTATTAGCAACCATTGCTAGTTTTTTATTCCCATCACAGATTTCATTTGGTGATACGTTAAATAACCTTGAACTTACACCGCCTAGTGGTATTGCTGCTGTTTTAAAAACCTTATTAGAAAAAATGATCGACAATCCGATAAATGCACTAATTAATGCAAACTATATTGGTCTTATCATTTGGGGTGTTGGTATCGGTTTGGCATTAAGACACTCTAGCCAAAGTACTAAAACCATGATGAATGATCTGTCTTATGCTATTTCTTTTATTGTAAGAGTTATTATCCGATTTGCCCCTTTGGGTATATTTGGACTTGTCGCTTCAATATTAGCCGAAACAGGTTTTGATGAACTGTACAAGTATGCCCATTTATTGGTTGTATTAGTTTCTTGTATGTTAATTGTTGCATTAGTTATCAATCCATTACTTGCCTATTTAGTTATGCGAAAAAACCCTTATCAGCTAGTGTTTACCTCTTTAAAAGAAAGTGCTATACCTGCTTTCTTTACGCGTAGCTCTGCGGCTAATATTCCAGTGAATATTGAAATCTGTAAAAAATATAACATGGATGAAGACACCTATACTGTTGCAGTACCGCTAGGTGCAGCAATTAATATGTCAGGTGCTGCCGTTACTATAACAGTTTTAACTCTAGCCACCGTCAACTCAATGCCAGCTAGTGCTGGTATACATGTTGATATCTATTCTGCGGTATTACTTTGTATTGTAACTTCAGTATGTGCTTGTGGGGCATCAGGGATTGCGGGTGGATCGTTACTGCTTATTCCTGTCGCATGTAGTATGTTTGGTATACCTAACGAAATTTCAGCCAAAGTGATTGGCATTGGAATTGCAATTGGCGTTATTCAAGATTCGGTTGAAACTGCATTAAATTCGTCAAGTGATGTTGTGTTTATTGGTGCGGTTTCATCAGCCGCGCAGAAGAAGAAAAATAATACGACTAAAAATTAAGTATTCAAGCCTATTTAATTGGTAACTCTGATTTATAACTGAGCATGGTAATTTGTTATTATCAGCTCAGTTTTTATTTATCCCTCACAACCAAACATATCACATTGCTTTTTCTCGAATGACTCTTTATTATTAAAAAAACATCTAATATTTAAGTGGATTATTATATTATTTAGATGTTCCGATACTATATGTGATGAGGAGACACTATGCCATTTAATGCCATTGTTTTATCGAAAGAAGAAAAAACGGGGTTTTCATGCTCCTTAAAGAGTATTAGTAAACAGCAGTTATTAGCGCAAGAAGGTGATACCTTAATCCAAATAACCTATTCAAGTATTAACTATAAAGATGCGCTAGCTTTAACTAATAAAAGTCCTGTTGTTAGACAGTGGCCAATGGTACCAGGTATTGATGGTGTTGGTATTGTGCTAGAGTGTCGTAGTGGTCGCTATCAAAAAGGCGATATAGTTATATTAAATGGATGGGGGTGTGGCGAGACTCATTGGGGATGTTTGTCACAATATGCTTATTTAAAATCTGATTGGCTAATACCCTTGCCCAACAAACTTACAAATTATCAAGCAATGGCAATTGGTACAGCAGGTTATACAGCAGGCCTTTGTGTCCAACGTATTGTTGATTTAGGTGTAAAACCACAAGATGGTATGGTTTTGGTAACAGGTGCTAGTGGTGGAGTTGGCTCAATTGCCGTTGCATTACTTACTAAACTTGGTTATCAAGTCACCGCATCAACGAGTAAAATTGAAGAAGATCATTATTTACGACAACTTGGCGCAGTTAATATTATTGATGGTCAAACCTTAAAAGAAACGGGTAAACCATTACAAAAAGAACTGTGGTCAGCTGTTGTCGATGCGGTTGGTTCGCACACTTTAGCAAATGCTTGTGCCCAAACTCGATATGGCGGAATTGTGGCGTGTTGTGGTCTTGCTCAAGGCATGGACTTACCAGCAACGGTTGCGCCGTTTATTTTAAGAGGTGTTTCGTTAGCTGGGGTGGATAGTGTGATGGCAAATTATGATAAACGTGTGGCAGCATGGAATTTATTGGCACACAATCTGGATGAAAAAGTGTTATCTCATATTAGTAATACAATCACACTAAATGATTGTGTTGAGGTGGCAAATAAAATGATTGCAGGGCAAATAAAAGGGCGTTTTGTTGTTGATGTAAACAAATGAATCTAGGTTTGACTAAACAGTAGTATTTTGATAATTACTTGCCCTACTCATTTGCTATAAAGTTAAAAAAAAACAGCGATGTAATATTTACACCGCTTTTATTTATACCACTATTTATTGTCATTGATAATGACTAAAATGTTAGCAATGAAACGATCTTTATCTATTTTTAATTGATTACTTGATTATAGCCATTAATTACACTTTTAAGTTCCCCATTCAAAGAATCAACTTCTCTTTCTACAGTATTGGTCTGTAAATTTTTTAAAACTACTTTCATTTGATTAATCAATCCAGGTAAACGATCAACAAAACCGTCATAATACATATCGTTTAAACCTTGTTGTTTAATCAATTTATTTTTGCCTTTATTCGTCATTAATTCATTGGCTATGGATTCTATTTGTTGAATTTTTTGTTCAAGGGCTGATTTATCGAGATTTTTAAACTGGTTGTCTTCGTTAAAGCTTTCATTGATTAAATCGATAACATCTTCAGATAAATCCATGATTTCCATGCAATTGTAGTTAAGTGTTAACCCTTTGTTTTTTATTTCTGATTTTTGAAATGCATGGATTTCTTTGTATAATTTACCATAAGCCGCTAAAGCCACACTTTTTGCTTCAATATATTGGTTATAAAGCGTGTTCAAATTATTTAACAGTTCAGGTAATTTGGCAAAGTCATCCAATTTATACTCATTATCTAAATAATATTTAGCTATCTGATCATAAGCTAATCCTATTTCAATATATTTATCACTTAATGCTTTGCCTGCGGCATCAAGTTCGGGTAACTCTGGTTTAAATGCTAATAACTCAGTAATCAATTGTTTATATTCATCAAGCTCTTTTGGTCCTGGGTGATAACCGATAAAAAGTTTCGTTGGATTTTTTTTCACATAATTGACATCAATTTTACCGTTTTTATCACTGATACCTCTTAAAAAACCCTCAACACTGCTATCAAGATGATAAAGAGAAGAAGTCATCCTGCCATGTCCATTCCCTCTTAATTTATCTGCAGCTTGGGAGACATTAGCATTAAAAACATCTAGCCATATGTTACCTTTACGTGCTTTCAGTGCAAATTGCCGTGAAACATCTTCAGTAGTTTTAGACTTAGAAGATTTAACTTCTGAAGCTGCTGTTGGTTGTTGCGTTTTGTTTTCAGTTGGTTTGTCATCACAGCCAATCATCAAAAATCCAGCAATCAATACGGTTAAAAAATTTTTTTTCATTGTTTATCCCTTCATTTTTGTGTTCTAAATTCATTGAATTAATACTTTATTATCTTTTAAAGATTATTTCTAATAAAATATGAAATGAAATAAAAATTGTGATATTGGGGCTTAATTTTGTAATAAGTCTTATATTGTAGGAAAACACCGAGTTGCTTATATTTCATGGTTAAAATGATTTTTTAAAAACTCATAAGGCATTTTGTTGGAAATTATTTAACCTTTTGTTTTTTATCTTTGAATGGTGAACTATTTGCTGATCATTCCATTAAGGTATGTATTATTTTTTTGATTAACCCATTTATTTGAGGAATACCTGTTTCGTGAGTTTTTAATTGATATGATGGTGATCACACGCTTTACTAAGAAGGATTCTGAGAAGTTTTAATTATCAAATGATATTGACTCCTGAATCTGTTTACAAAAATATAATCTAAAAAGTGAATATTTTTGTAAATACCCTATAGTGCTTATCTGGAAAATTACGCTTACGCTGTTTGTTTTAGTGTTTTATATATTATAGAAGTTGTGGTATTCAATATTTAACAGCACATTTCAGCGCTTAAATGGTTGTAAGGTTAACTATAATTTTTAGTCAAATTAGTGACAGTTATTTTTTGATAAAATTGAATTTATATTTTTTTAAATTGTAGTTTATTGATTTATAATGAAAGAAGATGGAGGAAGCGCAGAAAAAGTAAAATTCGAGCAACTAAATTGTTAGGATTAATTGCTCTCTAGGTCTTTTAGCTGGAAGAAAGCTTTTTTATTAACTAATTCTTTTTGTAATAGTGCTATAAAACTTATACTCCACTAAACGGTTATCATCTTGCAAATGTTGTTCAATGGTTCGTGTTTACATTAGGATTCATCATTTCAGTCCTTACAGTCATAATAATAGAAAAATTAAAATACAATATTAAAATAAATAGTCTATTTTTCATGTCCAGTTGACCTTATTAATTGATTCAAAAGTTGCTCTTGTAGATAGTGTAGCACGTTGTCTAAACTAAAAAAGTTATTACACTCTGTATTAATCGCTTTGATATATCCAATTTTATTCCTTGATTTGACACTATCAAGCTAACTTATTCACATAGTGCTTTATTTACACTTTTATATTTTTTTACACTAAAATCTGTTGAAGTTCGCATTATATGCTGTATATTTATCCATGTTCGTTTTTTGCCACGATAACTAAAAAAACAGTGGTGATGTTCTTTCGTTTAGTTTTTAGGAGTATTTTCTTGCACAAATTCAGTTGTATTGTGCTTGGCTGTGTTGATACATCTATTATTAATCAACTACCGTTGGTGGATATACCAGTTAGAGCTGGTTTCCCTTCGCCAGCTGATGATTATTTAGAAGCGAAACTCGATTTAACTGAGCATTTAGTCAAACACCCTAGTGCGACCTATTATATCAAGGCAATGGGTGATTCAATGGTGGATTATGGTGTTTTTAGTGGTGATTTATTAATTGTTGATCGCTCTTTAGAACCAGTAGTCGGTGATGTGGTCATTGCAGCCATTGATGGAGAGTTAACCTGTAAATGCCTTGGCGTAATTAATGGTCAATATCATTTATTAGCTGGTAATGCGCTTTATCCACCGATCTCATTAGCTGGTAAAGAAGTGCATATTTGGGGAGTAGTGATTCATACGATCCACTCTCTCAGAGGTCGTGGCTATTTGTGATTGGGTTAGTGGATTGTAATAATTTTTACGCATCTTGTGAGCGAGTGTTTAATCCTAAGCTTGAAGGACAACCGATTGGTATTTTATCCAATAATGACGGCTGTGTCATTGCGCGATCGAATGAGTTGAAACCACTTGTTCCGATGGGTATGCCTGCTTATCAAATTTCCCCGAGTGTTCGTAAAAAAATCACCTTGTTGAGTTCTAATTATGAGCTATACGGTGATATGAGTCAGCGTGTTTTTAATACAGTGCGTGATTATACAGCAGATGTAGAACTGTATTCGATTGATGAAGCCTTTATTTCCTTAACAGGGTTCTCAGATGTTATTTCGCACTGTCAAACAATAAGAACCAAAGTCAAACGTGATACAGGTATCCCCGTCAGTATCGGTATTGCGTCAACACGAACTTTAGCCAAAATAGCCAATTATGTTGCTAAAAAACAACCCACTTATCAAGGAGTTTGTTATTTACCGAATAATAAACCTTTATTGAGTCGAGTCTTGCAGCAGTTTCCTGTGAGTAAAGTGTGGGGTGTTGGAAGGCGTATTTCAGAGAAACTACAATCGTTAGGCATCCAGACTGCATGGGATTTGCGGCAAGCAAACACTAAACAAATTAGACAGCAATTTTCCGTGATGCTTGAACGGACGGTGTTAGAGCTACTAGGTACACCTTGTATCGAATTGGATGATTTATCTATTCCTAAACAGAATATTATGGTTTCGCGTAGCTTTGGTCAGTTAACTGGTGAGCTATTTGATGTGCAAGAAGCGATTCGCGTTCATGCTAGTCGAGGAGCTGAAAAGCTCAGAAAGCAAAGTTCTGTGACTAGTGCCGTACAGGTCTTTTTAAAAACTAATCGATTTCGTGAGGATATCGTGCAATATCATCCTTCTATCGTGGTTCCACTGCATTTGCCTACAGATGATTCACGGCTCATTATTCAAGCCGCACAAAAGGGATTGCAGGCTATTTATAAACAAGGTTTTTTGTTTATGAAGGCCGGCGTGGTGTTACTTGACTTACAGGTTAAGCACACCGATACGCAGTATGAGTTATTTGAAACGTTCAATAATATAGAGCAAAAGCAAAAAAGTGATAAGTTGATGCAAGCACTGGATGCCATCAACCAGAAGATGGGTAAACATACGGTGCAATTAGGCACCGTAAGAAAGCAAGCCCCTTGGCAGATTAAACGTGAATTACTGACTCCGCGTTATACTACTCGGTGGGAAGAGTTGTTAATCGTTAAATGATTATTTTTTAGTTTGATTTAGTAAAACTATGATATTATCGATATAAATGTTTGAATTTAAGTCATTAAAGCAAACACAATTATTCTTATCTCGATTTGGCAATATCTATGATCATTTCAATTGTGTAAGGTGCTTGTGCTCTGCTAAAACCTTTCGAGTTTTAGTCACATGTCAATTTACCGAATGGTCTCTATTACCCGAGTTTCACCCAAAATTATAAATAAAAAATTAGTTATCAAATTTAAACTCATATTAGAAAGTTAATTTGACAGTACCTTTGGAATTTATATACACAATTAATCACCTCTTGAATTTTTTTAACAACGTAGACGTAATGTACTAACAACTGATGATATTGCAGCAATCACACAAGCAATAGAAAAAATATATACACCAAATTCTGCGTTGGTACTCTCCATTAATCCATTTAATAGCGCAATTACCATAGCTACCAAAGCAGCACCGATTGACTGCCCAGTCGTTCTGGCTGTAGATAATACTCCAGACGCTGTGACTGTTCGATTTTTTGAAACATTGCTAAACATTTCCTTATTATTTGGCGGGAGAAAAAAACCATAACCAACGCCACAAATGACCACTCGCCACAAGAAGTCACTCACTGTTGCAGCTTCCGATAACAAAGCTAATGAACCTAAACCTATACAAAAAAACATCACGCCAATAGTAGATATATGGGTAGGATTAAAACGGTTTGACAGTCTTCCTGCAATAGGTGCGCAACAAGCTACAGCTAGTGGCCACGGTGAAAAGATAAAAGCAGACTCTAGCACAGAATAGTTATAAGTATGTTGTAAAACAAAAGGTAAGCTTACCAACGCAATTCCTTGAGCAACAAACATAGATAGGGAAGAGATCACCGCAAAAGTGTATCGGCGTGAACAAAATATATCAAGCGGTAATAAAGGATGCTTTGAACGAGTCTGGACAGCAATAAATAGGATAAATAAGATCGTTGAAACCACTGCGCAAAATATCAACGAATGATTTTCCCAGCTACCAATTTGATCAACTGTAATCACCATCAAGCCTAATGCTCCTGCCGAGCTAATTGCTCCTGCTAAATCAAAGCCTTTTTCATTTTCATTATCTTTCCCTAATGAGATAAAGGAAAAGATTATAGCAAACCCTCCAAGTGGAATGTTGATATAAAAAAGCCATGGCCAAGATAAATAAGAAATAATAATTCCTCCTAATGCTGGGCCGACAGCCGTACCCACCGCAAATACCATCGCATTTAGCCCAAATATTGTCCCCAACTTATAAGGTGGAAATATAACTCTGTACAGCCCCAACCCAACGCTAATCATTACAGCGTAACTAATTCCTTGTAGTATCCGCATAGTGACCAGAGCACTAAAGGTTGGAGAAAGGCTACAACCTAAGGAAGAGAGTGTAAATAAAATCATACCTGCTGTATAAAAACGCTTTTCACCAATCCTCGATCCAAGCGATGCACAAATTAGCATCGTGGCTGCGCTGGCAACCTGATAGCCGTTGATAATCCAAATACTAGATGCAGAATCAATTTGTAACGTACAAGCAATGGAGGGTAATGCAATATTAATAATGGAACCATCTAATGCTGACATTAGCACCCCTATCAATATGGCCGCAGCTGCAAAATAGCGCCTTGGTACATCAAAACCTTGCTCAAGAATACTGCTATTACTTACCAACGACATATTTACAGGTCCTTTATTATAATGAAATTATGCGCAAAGAATTTTTGTCTCTAAACTTTTGCTTTCGAGAAAGGTCATCATTCCAAGAGTCAATACTTCTTCTGGCCTAGCTATTACTGGATTACGAGGAGCTTTCCATTCCTACTTGCTACCGTTGATACGAATATTTCTGAGAAAGCAGTAAGCGGTGAGGACATAAAATAGATTGTGCATACTTTCACTAATCAGCTGAAGCATACCCGTAATCCCTCCTAAGGTCTTAACCATAGAGATCTATCTATAATGGGAATGCCCTGACTGTTTTTGCTGAATTGCACACTATTCATCAATCTCGAAAAATCGGCATCAGAAGAGGCAGCTATCGCACACCCTATCGAATCTAACAAACAAAAATGTGCCATGCGGATCGCATCATTATCAGAAATTGTTTGCTCGTAGGCATAATCAACCAGATTATTCATTACTCTATCAAACTTAGTGTGCACCATATTTTATCCTATTTACGAGTAGAAAGTTTCAATAATTAGCTGTAATTAACACTAGATAACGTATCAAAGTCTATTCGGTTTATCATGCAACTATTTGATTGTGTCACTATTACGTTATAGAATAGACAAACGTTATTAATGCTAAAATCATAATTCTCAGAATAATAAAAAACCAGTGAATAAAATCGTGATGTACATCGAAAAGATTGATACCCTAATAATATTATGTTGAGACAAGCTCATGGAATAGAGTTGTTAGATATGAAGGTTTATTTTTAGCCTAGTACTATTTTTGCTGCAACTATCCTACAAAAGCCCTCTTCTGATAACTAAAAATATTGTTGAAATATTTATTCAACACTTAGAAGGAGAGTTAAAATGAAGCTAGATGAACTTCTGGCGTTCGTAACAGTTGTAGACACAGGGAATATAACCCAAGCCGCAGAACGCCTAAATCGAGTGCAGTCTAGTATTTCTCATCGAATACGAAGTCTGGAGGAAAAGCTAGATGTTACATTATTAGATAGGAAAATCGAAGGATGTCTACCTACTACACAGGGTAAGATACTTTATGAATACGCACTTAAAATGCTGAACCTAGCGAATGATTGTAAAAATAACATTTCCTACTCCAAAGATGGTCAGTTGACCATAAGAATTGGAATAATTGAGTGCTTACCCCCCTATATAATTACTTCTTTGATTGATTTTGGTGAAGAGTTGGGTTGGAACATCGATATTTCAATAGGAAACACGATCAGTTTGCTCAACGCTTTTGATAAAAACGAATTTGATGCAGTCATCGTTGGAGCAGGTTTTTCTAACAAACGGCATACATGTTTCACATTACTCTCCAGCGAATTAGTGATTGTCACAGAAAAAAATCATTTACCAATCACAAATATATCTAGTCTAGACGGGGAAGTTTTTTTGTTAAGTAGTAAAAAATGTGCCACATCAACTCGCAATTTCAGTGTACTGTTTAATGAAGGTAACATTACGCCTAAACGAGTAATTGAATGTGGATCTTATCCTGTTTTGTTTTCAAACATAGCCACTGGCAAAGGGGTCTCGCTGGTTTTACGTTGCTCAATCAGTAATGAAATTAAGAACAAAATAAAAATTCATCAGCTAGCTAGAGAGTTTAATGATTTTAAAATTGAGCTTATCTACCGTGTTGATTGTCCCTATTTGGATACTGATAAATTCATTGATATGATGATATCAATATTCCAAGATCCTCGGTTGCACGATATCGGTTATTAACTGACCTGCACGCATGATACTAGCTCAGACTATGCTATTGAAATATTTTAACACGCAAACTGTTCCACATTGCTCAGATATTAAAGGAATGGGAGAGTATCTTATTGACACAATCCCTTTCTCTCACAATACTATTATCCAAATTCAGAATATAACATTTATTCCGTTTTCAAGAAGGTGTACGTATATTGACAAAGGTTCTTTCTCGAAACTTTGCCAAAATTATTTTCATCAGAGGGACCTCAAAGTATTTCCTTTAAGCGTTTGATATCCGAAGTTTCCATTCCGCCGTATTTTTCTCGTCATTTATAGAAAGTTGAATTACCCATGCCATATTTACGGCACAGTTCTTTAACCGGAATACCCGCTTCAGCTTTTTTTAAAATAGCGACAATTTGATGTTCAGTCATTTTTTTCATAATTAAATTCCCTTTTCTTTTATCATAGAGAATTTTCTACTTTTTTGCTGTACTATTTTAGGGGATGGTTACAATTGATAGCTTAAAAAATTATTAAATATGATTTGAAAAAACATTAGTTAATTAATCAGTAAGTACAATTTTATATCCTCTTTTAAGCTTTTGAATATAACCAAAACCTTCATATCCAAAATGAATCCCACCAACAAGAATGTGTTTAGAACTCACCATATCAAGGATGCGAATACGGGTTTCCGCTGCCAATTTAGGATCATAATCGAAAGCAATTGAGACATTCGGTTTTAAAAGTTGGATATGTGGAAAGTGGACAATATCACCCCAAATCAATAAACTACTATTTTCTCCCTCGACTTTATAACCAGTATGTCCTGGTGTATGCCCTTTTAATGGTAATGCACGTATACCAGCAAGTACCTCACCTTCATTAACTAACCGCAGATTTTCTTGATACTGTTTTAAAACATTGCGAGCAAAAATAAAATTACCTTTGACACGATCGCTGGAAGAAAAAAACTTTTTGTCATCTTTTAGATAATCATACTCATTTTGACTAATTACTAATTCTGCATTTGGAAATACTGCCTCTCCGTAGGAGTTGATCAAGCCACCTATATGATCGGGATGAGCATGTGTGAGTAATACGGCATCAATATCATTTGGTTTCACCCCAAGTTTAGCCAAATTATTTACTATCCTTCCTCCCCATCCTTTAAAACTACCTGCGCCACTATCAATTAAGATATTTTTACCTTTGTGTTGAACTAAAAAGGCATTAATGTGCACTGAATTAGGTTCATCTTGGCAGGCGTTTTGTTGAATGAAATAACACTCTGTCTCACTAATATTCGCCAGCATTCCAAAATCAACTTTTAAGTAGCCATCACTAACAGCAGTTACTTGTACCTCTCCAAGGTCCTTCATTGGCAATTTATCATTCATACAGTTACCTTTTAGTTTTTTGCGAAAATATTATTGGAATCATAAAGAAAGCAACGAATTCTCGCAATTACGCCGAACTTTTCTCTAATTAATAAATCAACCTGACGTGAGAATTCATTCATGACTGACTCACTACGAAAAACTTCTTGTCTAAGTTTAGCCTCAAAGTATACAGATTCCCCATAACCTACATCCGCAATTAGATAAGCTATATGGATATTATTATCTTTAGCTTTCAGAATCTCTTTGGTAAGTTTGGTCAAAGAAGTAGAAAAATCAGCAAAATCACAAGTTTCTAGGTGATGATCTGATGTTGTATAAATAGTAATACTGGGCATCGAATAACTTTTCCTATATGTAAGTATTTTAGTAATTGTGTGACTATATTATCCTTGATATTAATAAACGCATGCTTTTAATAACATCTAGATACCATTCCGAATTCGGCATCACTACTCCTTAGTTGATCAACATATCCAACCTGACTACCCGATAACGCTCGGTTAATCGCGGCATTTGCAAATCCCATAGGTGCAAATCCGTTCCCAGAAAGTGTAGAAGAATCAGCGTTGTTGCATTTTCAGGACCCTGTACATCATCGATATGCTGAGTTAATTTCAGTGGTCTAATAAACATTTATACCTCCATATAATTATTTTTACTTATATCATGTGGTTCCATATTGTTAATATTATTAGAATAATTTCTTTTCTTACGCTAATGGATAATTTCGATATCCGCATCGAAATGGTTGATGACCGGAAAAGAATTCATTAATTACAGTGGTACTGTCAAATTAATTTTTTTTGACTTTTTTAATAAACAGTTTAGCCGCTTTACTCTCTCTTTTTCTTGTATTAACAAATCAGAAGCAGATAATGTAAGATACTCTAACTGTGTTGATATTGCTGTTGTGCGCTTGAATCTATTGAGTGATGGAAGCATGATACATTACACTTACAAGGAAAAGAGACGGGTGTCGCCGCCAAACAGGACTATTTCATTTGTATGTTTTTTACAAAAAACCACCAAAAAACTAGCCAACTATTTTTAAACGGCTATACTTTTACGGTTATAGGAAAACAAGCTTATTAAATAAGTAAATAATTATAAAAAATCTAAATAAAACAAAACATTAATTGACAGGTGAACAATAATGCATTATCATTTCTGGCACAAGGCACAAGGCACAAGGCACAAGGCACAAGCACTGGCAAACCTACGATTTAAATTTATTAAATAATCCTATTTGCCGAGTTTTTGCACGAAACTCGTTTATATTTTCCAAATTATCTCTCAAATTACCCCGAAAACTCTTGTTGGTGTTGGGCGTGTTATTATTGCCATATTCATGGAGTTTAGAAGCATTAACTAGTAAAAATGGTCGCGTAAATAATCATCGTAGTGATGCCATAATATTACCGTCGTTCGAAAACCCGTGTCTAAAATATGGTACAGACGGAGATGCAGGTTCAGTTGATTTATGGATATGGATATCGAATCCTGATTATTTTGAACCAAGTGCGCCATTGGTTTGTTATGCTCAACCTAATTTATCAAACGATTCCAGTAATAATACTGAATACAAAGATTTAGATGGTCCAGATTGGGTAAAAGGAAAAGGATTTGTACCACAAGATATAAACAATCCACAACGTAATTTCCCATCGACAGGAACAAATAATGTTTATTTTTATTTATTATTAGCAAACGTAACGCCCGAAGAGATTATCTCAGCTAATGGCGCTAGAGTATTTCCGGAATCAGGGAGTGGAGTTAGTTTAGCTTTATCATCTGCAATAACACCAGGTTGGGGAAAAGGCTCACGAGATGTAGCTTTAAAGATAGTACTAAAAGGACCAGTAAACAGTAGTGCTAATAAAAATTTTAGTCCCTCTACATTTAAGCTTTATTCAGATAGAGCCAAAAGTAACGTCTTGTATAGCTTTAAAATTGAAAGATGGTATATAGTACAAGGGGTTGGTATAAATGCTTCAGCTAGTAAGGCAAAAGATTATTGCAATCAAATTGGTTATCGGATGCCGAGTGTTGCAGATTATACTAATGCAAATAATGATGATATTTGGACAGGAGGTATTCCTGGAAGAAATATCAATGGTTATCGCCGTCAATTAAGCTATCGCGGCGGTAATGGCAAGTGGATTGGTGGGCTATTTAATGAATGGGGAACCTTATTTAACAATCCTAATCACTATTTAGGTCTTGACGACTGGGAAACTAAGCATCCTTATGATTGGTATTGGACAATCGATACATACAAGGGAAAATCAATTCGAGTCGATCTAGGGGATGGGGATTTAGGTTATGAATTAACTTTTAACCTATATAGAGCTGCTTGTGTTAAGCCTTAGTTAAATTTGTTTTATCTGTTCTGTAAATAGTTTGACTCCGTAACTTTTTATCGTGCTTATGGTACAAGGCGTCTGCAAGCAGAGCTGAGAAAGCAAGGCATAACCGTATCTCGACGCCGAATAGGTCGAATCATGGCGAAAAATGGCTGGGTTTCGAAATACACCTGTAAAAAATATTGTATTCATACAGAAAAAAGCAATGAATCGCTGGTAGGGAATGAACTGAATCGAGAATTTGATATAGGTCAACCACGAAAGATATTGGTGACCGATTTAACCTATGTAAGGGTTAAACAACGTTGGCACTACCTTTGTGTAATTGTTGATATCAGTAATCGAGAAATAGTGGGGCGAAGTGCTGGCAGGCATAAAACAGCGGCACTGGTCATGCAAGCTATGAGTCAAATTCCAATGAACTTACAGACGATTGAGTTGTTTCATTCTGATAGAGGAAAAGAGTTTGATAATCATTTGATTGATGAAAGTTTAACAGCATTTGGAATTAAACGGTCGTTAAGTCGCAAAGGCTGCCCCTATGATAACGCAATTACAGAAAACACATTTAAAGCAGTGAAAACAGAATTTGTGTCAAATACTATTTTTGATTCACTGGCGCAACTTAAATTGGAATTTAATCACTATGTGGATTGGTTTAATTATAATCGAATTCATTCAACATTAAATTACCAGTCGCCGATTGAATACAAAAGAAATCGATGACCTTATCTTTTTGGTACTAAAAAGTGTGGACATACCAATGATAAATTGTAGTTGCTGTGCCCACGTTTTACGTGCCTTTGTGGGCACTAAAGCTTTTTTATAATTTCTTCCTGCAGCTGGGATTTTAAACTCAGTTCGGCAAACATCTGCTTAAGCTTGCGGTTTTCAGCCTCCAGCTCCTTTAAGCGTTTGATATACGAAGTTTCCATTCCGCCGTATTTTTCCCGCCATTTATAGAAAGTTGAATTACCCATGCCATATTTACGGCACAGTTCTTTAACGGGAATACCCGCTTCAGCTTCTTTTAAAATAGCCACGATTTGAGTTCAGTCATTTTTTTCATAATTAATCCCCTTTACTTTTATCATAGAGAATTTTCTACTTTTTTGCTGTACTCTTTTAGGGGATGGTTACAGTATTTGATGAAAAATACAAAATAATTCAAGTATATTTCGGTGGGCGTTTAAATAGTGGATTTAAGTGGACTTCTATGGACAACTGTGGAATTTGCCACAATAAGAAGATGGCGGAAGCGCAGAGATTCGAACTCTGGGAGGGTCGCCCCTCGCCGGTTTTCAAGACCGGTGCTTTCAACCGCTCAGCCACACTTCCGCAATGGCTGTGAATATTAAAGTAGACTTGCTTATTTGTAAATAGCTATTTTAATTTTTTTTATCGTTTGCTTTAAATTTCATCAAATTTCGAAGAAATTAAACAAACAATAACGTATTCGCCTGCAAAATTAGTGTTGGATTTTGATTAATTGAGTATAATACAACGCAAATAAAATAACGTACTTTGAAAAAATGTTAGAGCAGATAGAAACTGATGAGAAAGGCTATTTAAAAAATTGGCAGGATTGGACTGTTGATTTGGTTCCAGAATTGGCAGCCAAAGAGTCCATTGAATTAACCGATGCCCATTGGGAGGTTATTTTATTTGTTCGTGATTTTTACTTAGAATATAAAACCTCACCAGCTATTCGAGCTTTAGTCAAAGCAATGGAAAAAAAGTTTGGTGCAGAAAAGGGTAATAGTCGTTATTTGTATAAATTATTTCCAGACGGTCCTGCTAAACAAGCAACTAAACTTGCAGGCTTACCAAAACCAGTTAAATGCATATAGATAAAGGATAATACTAAATTCATGAGAAGATGGAAGCTACCTTTATTGTTATTAGCTGTACTGGGTTATCTGCAATATTCTTTATGGTATGGCAAAAATAATGTGTACGATTATCAAGATAATGTAGAAATGTTAGTCAATTTGCGTGCCGATAATGAGAAGTTAAAGACTCGTAACGAACAGATGTTTGCTGAAATTAACGATTTGCAACGTGGCTATGAAGCAATAGAAGAGCGTGCTCGTAGTCATTTGGGTATGGTTAAACCTGATGAATATTTTTATCGAATTATAATTGATTCGGATACTAAAAAACGATAATGCATAACTTGAATAATCTTAATGATATCATTGCTATTGTACCGGCAGCAGGAGTTGGTTGCCGTATGAATAGTCAAATCCCTAAACAATATCTAAAAGTTGGTTCGAAGACCGTTTTAGAACATACTCTAAATAAATTATTAACGCATCCTCAAATCGCTCAAGTTATTGTTGTGATTAGCTCAGAAGATAATATATTTAATACCCTTTCAATTGCTCAGCACGATAAGATTAAAGTTGCTTTAGGTGGCAAAACTCGAGCTGATTCTGTTTTAGCCGGATTAAAATTGCTAAATGATGAACAGTGGGCTTTAGTTCATGATGCGGCAAGACCTTGTGTGACTCATTGTGATATTACTCGGCTGATTGAAACAGTAACAACTAAAAAACAAGGCGGTATATTAGCCACTCGTGTTAGTGATACGATTAAGCGAGCTTGTCAAAATAATGATACCATTATTGATTATTCTGAAGATCGGACTTATTTATGGGGCGCTGCTACTCCTCAACTGTTTAATGCTGGCGAACTAAAATCATGTTTGCAACAAGCTCTAAATGATCATGTTGCCATCACTGACGAAGCTTCAGCCATTGAGTATTGTGGTGGGCATCCTTTATTAATTGAGTGTCGTGGGGATAATATAAAAATAACCCGTCCTGAAGATTTAGCATTGGCTACTTTTTATTTAACTAAGCAGATTCCAAATAGGTAAAAGTATGAGAATAGGTCATGGATTTGATGTTCATAAGTTTGGTGGAGAGGGTCCTATAACTCTTGCTGGGGTAAAAATTCCTTATCAATATGGCCTTGTTGCTCACTCTGATGGTGATGTTGTGTTACATGCAATAACCGATGCTTTAATTGGCGCATTGGCATTAGGTGACATCGGTAAGCTATTTCCTGATACAGATCCTAAATATAAAGGTATAGATAGTCGAATATTATTGAAAGAGGTGTATACCCTTGTTCAAGCTAAAGGTTATGAATTAGTTAATTTAGATACTACTATTATTGCCCAAGAACCTAAAATGCGACCGCATGTTGATCAAATGCGAGTTAATATAGCAGAAGATCTGAAAGTTCATTTTGAACAAATTAGTGTAAAAGCAACAACAACTGAACAATTAGGCTTTACTGGGCGTAAAGAAGGCATTGCTTGCCAAGCGGTAGTGTTATTAAGTAAAAAATCCGAAACAGTTTAAATTATACAATAGGCAATAATAGTGTTAGCACAACTTAATTATTTATATGGCAAACCGACCACTAAAGGACAATACAAGCAACAATACGAAGATTTTAATGTGACAGAAGATCTTGGCTTTGAGTTGACTGGTGAAGGCGAACATGTTTTAGTTTTTTTGCAAAAACGTGATTGTAATACCATTTTCGTGGCTGAGCAGTTGGCTAAATATGTGGGAATTTCAACCAAGCTAGTAAGTTATGCTGGTTTGAAAGATCGCCGAGCGGTGACTGAGCAGTGGTTCAGTTTACATATGCCAGGTCAACAAACACCAGACTTTTCTGCATTTAATTTGGCGGGTTGTAAAATATTAAAAGTCACACGGCATAATAAAAAATTAAAAATTGGCGCATTAAAAGGTAATTATTTTAAAATAATTTTAAAATCGTTAAATAGTCAATCTGAAATTGAATCTAAATTAGCATTAATCAAACAGCATGGCGTGCCTAATTATTTTGGTGAGCAGCGTTTTGGTCGTGATGAAAATAATATTACTCAGGCTATAAAATGGGCCAATGGCGAAATTTCGGTTAAGGATCGAAAAAAACGTAGCTTTTATCTTTCCGCGGCGCGAAGTGCGATTTTTAATAATATTGTCAGTCAACGCATTACCCAAAGTTTGCATCAAACCGTGCTCAATGGCGATATATTACAATTAGCGCATCGTGGTAGCTGGTTTATTGCTCAAGCAGACGAATTAGTTCAGTTACAAATGCGTTTAGAACAAGGCGAGATCAATATTACTGCACCAATGGTGGGGGATTCACCACTAGGTACATTATTTGATGCGCTGGAGTTTGAGCAAAAATGTTTAGAAAGTTGGTCTGAATTTAATGATCTATTTAAAAAAGAGCGAGTAGAAACAGCAAGACGGTCAATATTGTTACGAGCAGAGCAGCTTAATTGGCAATGGTTAGATGAGCATAGTCTCGAACTCAATTTTTATTTGCCATCAGGTTGTTATGCAACAAGTGTGATACGTGAACTAATAATAGAAAATGAGTAGCCCAAATGCAAAATCTAAAAATGCAATCCCTAATTGAATTCTTACGGCAACAAGGAATAAAAGACGAGCGCGTTTTAGATGCTATTGCGTCAATTCCTCGTGAACATTTTGTTGATGAGGCGCTTTCGCATCAAGCTTACGATAATCGTCCATTGCCAATAGGAAGCGGTCAAACTATTTCTCAGCCTTATATCGTAGCAAAGATGACTGAACTATTAAAATTAGAGCCTAATTCAAAAGTACTTGAAATTGGAACAGGGTCGGGATATCAAACGGCTGTTTTAGCAAAGTTAGTCGAAAATGTCTGCTCGGTAGAACGAATAAAAAGTCTACAATGGAATACTAAACGCCGTTTAAAGCAACTTGATATTCATAACATTGCAACACGCCATGGTGATGGTTGGTTAGGTTGGCCTGAACGTGGACCATTTGATGGCATCATTGTTACAGCCGCCGCATCTGAAGTGCCACAAAGCTTACTAGAACAGTTAGCCGATAAAGGACGTTTAGTTATTCCTGTTGGCGAAAATAAACAGGTTTTACAATTAATTGAGCGTGATGGAGATAATTTTGTAGCTAAAAATATGGGCGAGGTTATATTCGTGCCTTTGGTTAAAGGGGATGTTGAATAATTAGACTGCATCTCAAATAAAAAATAGAAAATAAAGCACTTATTTTCTATTTTTATACTTAAACACAGTCTTTCCTGAAACTTTTTAACAAAATTAGAATATTTACTCTGGCTGCTCAGAGCGTTTCCATTCACAAATTCCATAAATGGCATTAAACAGATAAATTAAATATTGTGTTGCGATAATGATATTGTCGGTATAGATATTTAAACCAATTACCAGTACATTTAATATAACCCATAAATACCAGTTAAACGCATATCGCATCATCAATAATAATTGAGCAACAATGCCTAGACCAAATATAAAACAGTTAGTTATTAGTTGGTAGGTTGTATTAGTTACACCAATTTTATCCGTTAAATAAATATTAATAAAAGCGGCAATAATAAGAAATATGATTGTATATAAAAATGTGGTTTCATTGAGTGAGCGAACTTTAACGTTTTTATTATTATCAAGGTTCTTTTGCCAAGTGAATAAACCATAGATGTGTGAACAAAAATAGTAGACTGGCGGTAGTCCTGCACCAATATTGCCGCCAAGAACATTAGCACAACATTCTGCAACTACGGCAAACATACCTAATACATTTCCCATGTTTTTACGTTTTGCTAATAAGATAACGCATAGCAGACCGCAAAAAGCGCCTATGTAAGAAGTAGCATAGCGTAAATCAAATTCAGTAAATGGGTCAGTGTATAAAAATGCTAGTGTTACACATAATATACAAAAAAATGGATAGAATTTATTACGTCCAATTAAAATGGCAAGATTGCTTAATTTATTCATAATTTATTACTCTTCATCATTAATAAGTTGATTAACTAGTTCAATGCAGCGTAAATAACGTTCTTCGTAATCGGGAGATTCTATTTCTATATATTTGATATTATTTTTTTCTAATAACGTTATTAATAGTTTTTGAAAATCTTTACGTTGTTTTGGACTGCCTAAATGACGTAAACCATCAGCGACCCATGGCGTGTTATTACCGAGTAAAATCACTAAATCAAAACGATAGTTATTGATCATAGCTTGTAAAAATGGATGTTCTTTACCTTCATATTTTTTACAAAAAGCTTGAGTTGTCACAAAATCGGTATCAATAAACGAAACTTTATTGGCATGTTTTATGGCAAAATCGATATATTGTGCATGCCCTAATGCGATTTTATCGTAGTCAGCATACTGTAATGCGCGTTCGTCCCCGCCAAGTTGAGAAAATACATAATCCCGACCATATTCCCATGCACTGGTTGTGTTAAATACGTTTGCGAGTTTATTAACTAAAGTTGATTTACCACTAGATTCTCCCCCTAAAATGGCAACTGTTCTAACAAAAAAAGGTCTAACTTCGGTTGGAATGTATTGCCAGTTTTTCAGCGGTGCTTGACGGATTTGAGTACCACTTATTTGCATAAATTGTCGTTTTGGATCAATTAAGACTGTTTCTAGATCAAACAAATCTTTATACATAGCGACATCTTGCGGTTCACTTGAATAAACATAATCTGGTTTTATGCCTTTTTCTTGAAATAGTTTCTTTACTCGTTCACTCCATTCATGCCAGCCATTTGGGTAAGCTGGAATACCGTCTTCTTCTAATAATTCAATGTGGATATTTTTTTGATATTTAAAAGTTTGCAGTAGCCAACGAATTCTATCATTAATAGTTGGTTGGCGAGACATAGCACTTTGTTTAAAAAGCGCTTCGTCGCGTTGTGTATCAGAGCAAAGAATAACATATAACTCATCAACCTGACTAATTGCTCGCTGAATAAGATAAATATGCCCAGTATGTAAAGGATAAAATTTGCCAAAAATCACACCCACTTTTTTATTTTTGGTTGGTTCTTCAATTTGTAAATATTGATGAAGTGATTGTAATTTTTGTGCGCTCGGATTTTTAATTTTATCATTAATGAGTTGACTAAGATAACCTTTAGTCATTTGGCAAGCATCAGCTACAGTTTGTAAAGATATATTCTTACGTTTGATTGCTTTTTTTAGATAACTGAAGTTACTCATAGAGCCCCCTTATTTTGTTTTTTATTTTAAACAAAATATAAATCATTTTTATTTTTTGTTCAATATATTAAACGAAAAATAATTTATTTTTTTTACAACTATGCTAAAATTAATAGCAATTAAACAGATAGAATAATTACTTTATTACCATTGTTAGAGAGAATCATGTGCCATTTAACTTATAACATAATTATTTTTAAATAGTTATGAATTAGTTTTTATTTCAAAGGAACTATATGAAAATTCAGGAATTAGCTTTTTTAATTGCATTTGCTTCTAGCAGTGTTTTTGCAAACAATAATGTAACACTTAATAAAGTCACGCTTTTTTTGCAAGGTGCAGAATTACAAGGGCAATCAACAGTGTCGTTGACCAAAGGGGAAAATGAAATTTTATTGACTGGAATTGCTGATGGTGTCAAGGCTAATTCAATTAATGTGGGATTTGGTAATGATGCTAATGTGAAAGTATTGTCAACGTCATTAGATGATAGTTATGAAGGTGATAATAAAGAAAGTGAAGATATTAAGCCTTTACTTAATGAGTTAAAACAGTTACAAGAAAAACTTGATACCACTGGAGTGCAATTAAAAGCCGTATCTGAACAAGTTAACCTTTTGCAAGGCAATCGTTTGGATCAATTGGTTAAAAATGCAAATGATAATTTTAGTGAAATGAAAAATACTTTGGATTTTGTCAAGAGCAATTTAGTTTCGACATTAAACGAACAAAACAGACTCCAAAAAGAAGTCAATCAAATAGAAGAGCAAATAGCACAATGCCAAGATAAGATCGATAAACAGAAAGCTTTGATAAAAAACACAACCAATGCAATTATCGTGAAAATTTATTCTGATAAAGATGTTACACTGCCAGTTACCTTGTCCTATGTTACGAATAAAGCTGGTTGGGCGCCGATTTATGATGTACGTGTTACTGATGTCAGTGCTCCGTTACAACTAACATATAAAGCCGATATTTATCAAAATAGTGGTTTAGATTGGCAAAATATTGATTTCAGTTTATCAACTTCTAAGCCAAGTGAAGGCATAACTGCTCCAAATTTAAACCCTTGGTATATTGACATGTATATTGAAAAAGGTGGGTTTTTCTTCTCTAAGAGTGAGAAAGATTATGATGAAATCAGTGCAAGAAAGTCAAGATCAGTTTACGCTAATGATGATAATGCATTAACCAATACATTGGGTATTAATACCCGTTTTGAGGTTAAATTACCTTATACCATTAAATCCAATAGTAAG
Source organism: Gilliamella sp. Gris3-2 (assembly GCF_001690345.1). Classification (NCBI taxonomy): domain Bacteria; kingdom Pseudomonadati; phylum Pseudomonadota; class Gammaproteobacteria; order Orbales; family Orbaceae; genus Gilliamella; species Gilliamella sp. Gris3-2. The sequence continues at coordinate 43,714 of NZ_LZHB01000023.1, read as the reverse complement.
AATAATATCCTTACATTACAAAATAAAGAAGTTCAAGCAGAATATCATTATATTGCTATTCCTAAATTAGATAACAGTGTGTACTTACAAGCACAAATTATTGATTGGGATAAGCTTAATCTTTTACCAGGAAGGTCGACAGTCTTTTTTAATGGTAATTATGTTGGCGAAAGCTTTATTACCACTAAAGATCTAAAAGAGACACTCGATATATCTTTAGGAAAAGATAAAAATATTTTTATTTCACGTGACCGTAATGTTAATGAAACATCAAAACCTTCGTTATTTGGTAATGATATTTCACAAAAATATGCTTATACCATTGATGTAAAAAATGCCAAAACACTGCCTATTGATATTGTTGTTTATGATCAACTACCAACGATAGTCAATAAATCAGTTTCACTTGATGATGCAAAATATGACGGTGCAAGCTACAATAAAGAAACAGGCGAATTAGCATGGAAATTTAAGTTAAACCCAAGTGAAAATAAAAATCTTAACTTAAGTTTTAAACTGACTTATCCAAAAGATAAAGTTAACGATATAATTGGTTTATAAGTTAATAACAGAAATAGAATATGTTAAACGAGTGGTTAAACCAATTTAAACAAGATAGCCAAAGTAGTTTGCTTGATATTCATTTGGCAACGTTTTTAACACATAAAGCAAGGTTAAATGATGATATTACTACCAAACGTTTTAGTTTTTTGGTTCTATCACTAAGTAAAGAGGTTAGATCGGGTCATGTTTGTCTAGATCTTGCTTATTTAGATGCATCAACGATTGAATCACAGCTTTGGTTACAATTAGATTCGCCAAATGTGCAAGATTGGAAAATTGCTCTTGAACAAGCTTATGATAGTCAGGTTGTGAGTGATGGAACAAATTTGTCTCCGCTTATTTTTATTGAAAATAAACTTTATTTTCAAAGAATGTGGTTAGATGAACAAAATGTAGCTCAATATTTCAATCATACAGCTTTAGATAAAGAACTTAGCTACAATACTGATTTAACCACTGTACTTAATCAACTTTTTATTCAGAATCAAACCGAAATTGATTGGCAAAAAGTAGCAGTTGCTGCTGCGTTAACGCGCAAAGTTGCTATTATTTCTGGTGGACCAGGTACGGGTAAAACAACTACTGTTGCCAAAATTTTAGCCGGAATTTTGTTAACCAATCCGCATGCTCGAATTATTACATCGGCACCTACAGGAAAAGCGGCATCAAGGTTAACCGAATCACTGAGTCGCACAATCGAACAACTCGATTTTGCATCACTAAATATAAAAGCAGAAGCAATCACTTTACATCGTTTATTAGGTGCAAAAGCAGATAATCGTTCATTTAAGCATGATAAGAATAATCCATTGCATGTCGATGTGTTAGTCATTGATGAAGCATCTATGGTTGATTTAAATATGATGGCAAGAGTAATTGAAGCATTACCTAATTCTGCTCGTTTAATTTTGTTAGGTGATAAAGATCAACTCTCATCAGTTGAAGCGGGAGCTGTGTTTGGTGACCTTTGTACCTTTATTTCGCATGGTTATAGCAAAGCACGGGCAAAAGAGCTAAGTCAATTGACTGGTTATGATGTACCAGCTTGCCAGCAAACAGCAAAAATTACTGATAGCATTTGTTTATTACAAAAAAGTTATCGTTTTAACGAATCATCTGGTATTGGCTTGTTGGCTAATGCGGTCAAAGCTGGGTGCTCAACTTCTGTTAAAAAATTATTATTAGATGAATCATTGAGTGATATTCAGTATCATGCTCTTTCTTCACAACAGGCTTATGAAGATGTTTTACACGAGAGTATTAATCATTATAAGCATTATTTAAATGCGATTAAGCAGAATGGTACTGATGATATAGCGTTGGTTTTATCTAAATTTGCTGAATATCGCTTACTTTGTGCTGTCAGAGAAGGACATTTTGGTGTCGAAGGTTTAAATAAACAAATTGAATTACTTTTAGCCAAAAATAAATTAATTTATTTGAAAAATAAAGAAGCATGGTATGTTGGTCGACCCATCATGATATTACGTAATAGTGCTTCATTAGGGCTATATAATGGTGATATTGGCATTACATTAAAAGCCGAGCATGATAGTTCAAAATTGCGTGTTTATTTCCCTTTTGCTGATGGATCTATTAAAGGATTTTCTCCATTCCGATTACCCGAACATGAAACGGCTTATGCCATGACAATTCATAAATCACAAGGTTCAGAATTCGATGATGTAAATATTATTTTACCAACTGATAATTCGCCGTTACTTAATCGTTCTTTACTTTATACTGCTATTACCCGTGCTAAAAAAACGGTTTCAATTTATGCGACTGAAGCTATCTTGTTACAAGCAATTAAATCACAAACGCAAAGACATAGTGGTTTAGTCAGTTTATTGCAAAATAATAGCTGATTCTGTTTTGATAAGCATATTTGAGTTTATTTTTTGAAAGATGATGTGTAATTCGAGGAAGAAATAATAAAACAGGGCTAAAAGCCCTGTAATAATTAAATTAATGGATAATTTTAGCTAAGAAGTCTTTAGCACGATCTGATTGTGGATTAGTAAAGAACTGCTCTTTTGAGGTATCTTCAATAATTTCACCAGCATCCATAAAGATAACTCGGTGGGCTACCTTACGCGCAAAGCCCATTTCATGAGTAACCACCATCATAGTCATACCTTCATAAGCCAGTTCAACCATAACATCTAGCACCTCGTTTACCATTTCAGGATCTAGTGCTGAGGTTGGTTCATCAAACAACATAACAATAGGATCCATACATAACGCACGAGCGATCGCTACACGTTGTTGTTGACCACCAGAGAGCTGAGCAGGGTATTTATCTGCATGGGCAAGTAAACCAACACGCTCTAAAAGATTAAGCGCTTTTTCTCGAGCTTCTTCGTCTGTTCGACCTAACACTTTAATTTGTGCAAGTGTTAGATTTTTTAAAATAGTTAAATGTGGAAACAGTTCAAAGTGTTGAAATACCATACCTACTTTGGAGCGTAATTTAGCTAAGTTAGTCGCTTTATTTGTAACTTCTGTTCCATCAATAATAATTTTGCCTTTTTGTACAGGCTCTAAACAATTTACAGTTTTTATCAGGGTTGATTTTCCTGAACCTGAAGGACCACAAACAACAACAACTTCGCCTTTACCAACTCGAGTGGTGCAGTTTTTTAATACCTGAAATTGTCCATACCATTTTGAAATATTTTCTAAGGAGATCATCGAGTAATCCTTTTCTTAAAATAATTAACTAGACGTGAAACGGTGAAGCAAATAACAAAATAAACTGCCCCTGTAAATAATACCATTTCAACAATTAAACCATCTCTATTGCCTACAATATTAACCGCACGATAGAAGAAATCCGCTAAATTTAATGTATAAATAAGCGTTGTATCTTGGAATAATATAATCCCCTGCGTTAATAATAATGGTGCCATAATACGAAATGCTTGCGGTAAAATCACCATTCTTAATGCCTGACCTTTAGTCATGCCTAGTGCTAATGATGCACTGATTTGTCCTTTAGATACACTTTGAATACCAGCCCGAATAATTTCTGAATAGTAAGCTGCTTCAAATAATGCAAAAGCGATCAATGCTGACACAAAACGTATATCTGTTGTAGGCGGAAGATTTAAAATTTTTTCTAATAGTTGAGGCACAAGCAAATAAAACCAGAGCAAAACCATCATTAATGGAATTGAACGGAATATATTTACATAGCATAAAGCAAACCAATGTAGCACTTTAATCGAAGAAAGTCGCATAATGGCAAGTAGCGTTCCCCAAATAATACCAAAAATTACAGCGGTAAGTGTTATCTCTAAAGTTAATAACATACCTCTCATGATATAAGGTAAATTAGGTAGGATTTGTCCCCATTCTAAATCCATCATGATTTACCTCCTAATACGCCAGGAAGTCGTACTTTTTTCTCAATATATTGCATAGTAAACATTATAACGACATTGATAAGTACATACCCAAATGTAATAGCTATGAATGATTCATAAGGTTGACCTGCATGTTCAAGCAATTGGTTTGCTTGTTTGGTTAATTCGACGTAACCAACAGTTGAAGCAACAGCCGAGTTTTTAACCATATTTAATATTTCAGATGTTAACGGCGGTAGAACACGTCGATAAGCGTTTGGTAATAAAATATATAAATAGGTTTGTTTTAGGGTTAATCCTAATGCAATTCCTGCACTTTTCTGACCTGTAGGGATTGACTGAATAGCAGCTCTCACTTGTTCACAAATACGTGCACCTGTGAATAATCCTAATCCTATGGTTGACATTAATAAAGTAAATATCATAGGGTCAAGACTATATAACCAGTCACGGATAGATTCTGGTACCAACGCTGGTACAACTTCAATCCAAAAGAATAAGTGAATGATTAACGGGATATTCCTAAAAACTTCAACATAACATGTACCTAAGCCAGATAAAAAGCGGTTAGGTAATGTTCTCAGCACACCAAATAGCGAACCAACCAAAAAGGCAACAGTTCCTGATGTAATAACTAGCAATATGGTCATTTGGAAACCTAACCACAACCAGCCTAGATACGTTGTATCCCCAAATGGTGCTGGTTGAAGAAAAATCCCCCAATTCCAACTTGTTGTCATAAATACTCCAACATGTAAAAAAAATGTAAATAGTACTAAATAAAATGATGGACGCAGTTACCTACGTCCTTATGGGAAAATATCTGCGTATTAATCTAATGCTTTATCATTAGGATGAGCGAAAAGTTCTTTCATCTCAGAAGACATATCAAAGTTCATATTTAACCCTTTTGGTGGAATAGGTTGTTTAAACCAACGGTTATATGACTTTTCGGCGACACCTGATGTTTGTGCTTCTGAAATAGTTTTATCGACTAAAGCTTTAAATTGTGGGTCTTGTTTACGCAACATACAACCATAGGCTTCATAAGATAATGGTGTACCTACAATTTCCCATTGTTCAGTTTTTTTTGCTTTGGAGCGTTCACCTGCTAATAATGCATCATCGATAAGAAATGCTGCTGCTCGTCCACTTTCAAGTGTGCGAAATGCATCACCATGATCTTTGGTTGCAATAATACGAATATTTAACCCTTTTTCAGTATTGATTTTGTTGAGCATAACTTCGGATGTTGTACCTGAAGTTACGACCACATTTTTACCTTTCAGATCGTCAATATCTTTAATATTGCTACTAGTTTTAACTAAAAAACGAGTGCCAACAATAAAGATCGTATTTGAAAAATCAACTTGTTGTTGACGAGAAAGATTATTGGTTGTTGAACCACATTCAAAATCGTAAGAACCATTTTGTAACAGTGGAATACGGTTTTGAGAAGTCAGCGGTAAGTATTTAACTTGCAAGTTAGGCATGTTTAACTCTTTTTTTACCGCATTAATAATAAGATCTGAGTAATCTTGAGAATAACCAACAACTGTTTGGTTATCACCATAATATGAGAATGGGACTGATGATTCTCTATGTCCTACGACAATCACACCATTTTCTTTTACTTTAGCTAGTGTACCAGTTAATTCATCGGCAAATGCGGTACTACTTACTAGACCTAACATTGCAAATGATAACACTAGTTTGGTTAATTTTGTCTTTTTGTTCATACTCATCTCCTACTGTTTATTTTGTATCATATTAAATAATTTTAACATTTTTACAAAGGGCATATATTATAACTTATTTTTTAGCATAAAAGTACTTTTTACTGTTTATTTATCTATTATTGGAGCTAGATGTAACCAGCAATTAACGCAATATTAGATTACTTGATTACATCAAGACTTATTAAAACCCAATTATATTTAAGCAATAATTATGCCAGTATAGTGAACTATAAACGTTTTTTTATAAAAAGTGAGATAAACATTAATGACATCACAACTAAATAAGGCCAATTCCCCCATATAGCATAAGGCGTTAGGCCAGTTGTTGGTGATACAGATGCAGATAATGCGCCTGTTTCAAATTGCGGTAATTTTTTAACAATATTACCATGTGGATCAATGATTGCTGTAATCCCTGTATTAGTACTACGAATTAAAGGTCTACCAAATTCAAGCGCTCTAGCTTGCGCCATTTGTAAATGTTGTTTAGGTCCAATACTATCACCAAACCAAGCATCGTTTGAAACAGTAAGTAAAAAATCTGTATCTGGAGAAAAATTTTGCCATATTAAATTAGATAAAATCACTTCATAACAAATGGCTGGGGTAAATTTAAAGCCTTTTATTTGTAATTGAGGTTGTTTTGTTTCGCCAGATTTCATTGAGGACATAGGAATGTTGAGCAATTCAGCAATTGGTTCAAGTACTGATTCTAACGGTGTAAACTCCCCAAAGGGCACTAGATGGTGTTTTTTATAACGGTTGATAGTTGGATATTGATAAGGCTCCTTTTCTCCTAATACTAATAAAGTATTGTAGATATATCCATTAGATTGATAACCTTCTTTACCAAAGCGATAATCAATAATACCAACAGCTATTTCAGAATCATGGGCTCGGGCTTCGTTATCTAGATATTGTAAAAAAGATTGTTGATTTATTTCGTAATCGGTGATGCTAGCCTCTGACCAAATGATAATTTTATCTTTACCAAAGTTTTTTTTAGTCAGTTTTGTATAGGTTTGTAGTGTGTTGTTAAGTTGTTCTCTTGTCCAACGAATTGACTGCGAAATATTTCCTTGAATTAAAACAAAATTAGCTGAACGAGTGTCATTAACTTTAGTCCAATTAATATTATTGAATAAAATTGGTGCAAATAAGATCGCAAGTAGTGCAATAAATGCACCAAGCGTGTGCCTTTTTGGCGTTTTGCTATTTATTGTCTTTATGCAATAAACAAATAATCCGCATAAAATTGTTAGCAGTAAATTAACACCATCAATCCCCAATATAGGAAAATAGCCTTTTAACGGACTATCTAGTTGGCTATAACCGAGTTGCAACCAAGCAAATCCGGTTAAAATATACCCTCGTAAGAATTCGGTTAATTGCCAAAGCACAGGAGCAAGAAATATAAGTTGTTTAAATGAAAATTGTCCAGCAAAACGATTTGCCATCCTTAATAGAAAAGCAAATAGCATAGGATAGAGTGACAAGTATAGGATTAAAAAACCTAAAATGATAATAGCAATGGGAGCGGGTAACTCTCCATATTGCTTAATACTGATATAAACCCAATGGATCCCAGCGGCAAAATAGCCAATGCCCCAACTTAATCCCAGTAACATAGCTTGTTTTTTAGAGCTATCGGCAATCAGCCATAAAAGACCGGCAAACGATACAAAAGCTAAAGGCCAAATATGAAATGGAGCATAACTAAAAACTGCTATACCACCAAAAATTAGGCTTAATAATATTTTTTTAAGCATTTTCAGGTAACTCTAAATTAGGCACGGTAGCCCCATCAGGAATAGTCACATGCAATTGAATGATTCGTCTTCGATCTGCAATGGTAACTTTAAATTGATAGCCGTCAATGGTAATGATTTCACCGCGTAAGGGTAAGCGTCCAAAATGTTGCATTACCAGTCCTCCAATGGTATCCATCTCATCATCACTAAAATCAGTTGAAAATATTTCATTAAAATCTTCCACTGGAGTGAGGGCTCGCACAGTATAAACCGATTGCGTTAAGCGACGAATATCGCGATCTTCAACTTCATCATACTCATCTTCAATATCGCCCACGATGAGTTCTAAAATATCTTCAATAGTCACAAGCCCCGAAACACCACCAAATTCATCAATAGCCATTGCCATATGATAGCGCTGCATACGAAACTCTTTTAACATATGATCGACACGTTTACTTTCGGGAACAACAACGGTTGGTCTGAGAATTTTTTTAAGATCGAAATTATCAATACCTTGGCGAATAAAAATCAAAAGATCTTTAGCCAATAAAATGCCTTCTATGTGATCTCTATCTTCACTAATAACAGGATAACGAGAATGCCCATGTTCAGAAATAATATCTAGACACTCATCAAGTGAATAATTGTCTTTTATGGTAACAATTTGAGAGCGGGGAATCATAATATCGCGAACGCGTTGTTCTGCTATATCCATTACCCCTTCAATCATATCCAAGGTATCAGGATCAATAAGTTCGTTTTCTTCCGCTTCGCGAATTACTTCGATCAATTCTTCTTTATCTTTGGGTTCTGAATGAAATAACTGACTTAACCATAATGCAAACCCTTTTTTAGGTCTCCGGTGATTATCATCACTCATTTGTGCTTTTCCTTTCTTACTTTATTATTAATTTACTATTTTTGGCTTAGTTTACTTAATTTACTTACTAAAAAAGTTTGCAAAATAGCATATAACTAAACGACCTATCGTACATTTCTATTCATCAATGGGTTGATAAGGATCTTCAAACCCCAACTGCAGCATAATATCAATTTCGATATTTTCCATTTCTTCAGCTTCTTCGTCAAGAATATGATCATAACCGAGTAAATGCAAACAACCATGCACAATCATATGTGCCCAGTGCGAAGTTAATGATTTATGTTGTTGCTCAGCTTCAGCTTCAACCACTTGCTTACAAATAATTAGATCACCCAATAAAGGAACATCGATCTCGATTGGGGATTCAAACGGAAAAGATAAAACGTTAGTTGGTTTATCTTTATGACGATAGGTACAATTTAATTGCTGACTTTCTTGTTTATCGACAATACGGATAGTGAGCTCGGCGTTATCCATAAACTGAGGTAAAATAACCTCTAACCATTGCATAATTTGCGCTTCGGTAGGCAAATTCTGGTTATCTTCTGTAGCAATTTGCAAATCTAAAATAATTGCGCTCATCATATTTACCTTACTTTATTATTCACGATGATAAGGATGATTAGTGGTTAAACTCCATGCACGGTAAAGGCTTTCAGCTACAATAACCCGCACTAAAGGATGAGGTAGGGTAAGTGGCGACAGTGACCAACTCTGTTCCGCCGCCGCTTTGCAAGAAGGAGATAACCCCTCAGGTCCACCAATTAATAAACTCACATCACGGCCATCTACTTTCCAACGTTCTAATTGTTCAGCTAAATTATGCGTTGTGTAAGGTTTACCTGGAATATCAAGAGTCACAATGCGATTGCCTTTACTACAGGCACTTAACATTGCTTCGCCTTCTTTATCTAAGATCCGTACAATATCTGCATTTTTGGTACGTTTTCCAGCGGGGATTTCAATAAGCTCTAAAGGCATATCTTTAGGAAATCGTGATTGATAATCATTAAAAGCAGTGGTAACCCAGTTTGCCATTTTATTGCCAACAGCAATAAGCTGTATCTTCACGTGATTAACTCCAAAGCTTCTCAAGTTCGTAAAGCTGACGGCTTTCTTCTTGCATTATATGTACAATGACCGCATCCATATCAACTACGACCCAATCGGCATCATTTTTACCTTCGCTACCTAACACCAAATGACCTTGTTTTTTTGCTTCATCAAGTAAATGGTTAGCAATAGAGGAAACATGACGGTTTGAAGTGCCAGTACAAATAATCATATAATCGGTAATACTTGATTTGCCACGAACATCAAGGGTAACAATGTCTTTTCCTTTTAGATCATCAATCTTATCAATAATAAAATCTTGTAACGACTGTTGCAAAATAATCTCTCTAATTAATATGCTTAAATTAAGTTGGTATTATAACATAATTTATTAAAATTATAGTTATGATAAAAACGAATTGAAAAGAACCCAAGCTATTTAAATAATGAAATATGTTTTAATTATAAAGAAATAAATATGTGTTATTTGTATTGTTAAGTTTTAGATGTATGATTTAATTAAGGTAACTAAAATGTAGATTATTTTAACATTAGTTTGGTTTGTTGTTCTAATCCTTAATTTCTTTACAAGTTTAATCTAGGTTAAAAAAATAAAAACTTTAATAAAATTAATTCTAAATCTGAGGTGTTTTTAGTCAAAGCCCACGGGCAAGTAAAATTGCTCACGTGGGTTTATTTCAGTTACGTACAATCTTATTTATATAGATCTATAAAAACAGTTTGTGCAGTGCTTGCGGGGTTAGATGATACTTCTTTTACATAATAAAAGTGCGCACCATTAGCAACTGCATGTTTTTGTGCGGCGGCACTGATTTCTGCTGTATTGTTAAATACACCATGGAAGCTAATAGTACTAAATGGCGTCATGTGTTTAAATGCTTCGCTACTAATTTCGTAGGCATCTTGACCTGCTATTGCTGTTGTGACGATATAATCCCTAACGGGTGCGTCTTGTTTGTATAAAGCAACTTCGATATTTTCTGCTTGGTTTCTAATATCATCAGATGAAATTGAATCGATATAAAACGCATAGGCATTTTTTTCAGCGGCTAATTTACTTGCAGCTTCGGTAATTTCGGAAGTGTTATTGTAATTACCTTTAAATTTAACAACATCAAATGGTAAATAGTAAAGAGCTTTTGAACGTTCATAAGAAACCACGCCATTATAAATAGTTTCATTTTTCTGTACGGCTATTGGTGCGTTAGATTTGTAAATATTGGCATAAACAATCGCACGATCTGAAGAAGTTCCATTAGCTGGACTTTCCATTGCAGTAATATAGTAATATTTAGCACCTGCTTCATCGGCAGCGCGAGAAATATCTTTAGCAGCATTTTCGGCTTGTAAATAACTTCCAGTTACTGAAATTTCTTTTAATGGTACTAAATGACTACTTTCTTTAGCAGTTAATGGCTCAGCAGCATAAAGACTAGCAACAGGTAATGATAACAATACGGCTAATGCAATAGAGGATTTGGTAAAACGTTTCATAATATATTCCTTCATTTTTGAATTATTAAAATAGAAAATCGTTGTTTAACGCTTATTTTATTTGCAAATACATTTATTGATATTACTTCGAAAGTATTCGAACTGGCAGAGCTCCTGATGTGTTGTCCTTGTCTACTTGTAAAAAGCGTTAAGACATTAATAGTTGTTTTGGTAGGAAAAAATAGTAAAACAACTTGTTATTGTTATAAAACGTTCAGTAATAATCCTCAAGTTCTTTTAATCAAATAGAAGGGTGCCTAGCATTAATTGTTTAAAATGAAATGAATTGTCAAAAAAAGAGTTAATTTGAGCTAATTAAGAATGTTAATATTTTCTAAATTATATTTTTCCTACAGATTATTCTCTAATTCTTTCAATAAAGAATTTAAGGATTTGTGCAGTTAATCCCCAAATAACCCGATTGTGATACTGATAATAATAGACAGAATACTCAGCTCTTTTTTGCCATTTAGGTGATCGGTTTACAATGATATCAAAAGGGAAATCATCAGAAGGTTTATGCCCGACAAACATTGTTGCACGCTGAGGGGGATTTTGAATAAACCACTCAATAGGAACGGTAAAAATCTGTTCGACTTCATCATGATTTAGTTTCAGATCATCAAGTGAATTGATTGTGCCAACAAATGGATAAATAGCCATACCTAATGTTGCAATAAACTTGGGTAATGCTCCTAAAATTGTTATGTGCTTAAAGGGGATACCCAATTCTTCAACTGTTTCACGTTTAGCTGTGTATTCGGGATTGGTATCAGATAATTCCACACGCCCACCAGGAAAGCAAATATCTCCAGGTTGCCATTTTAATTTTCTAGATCTAATTTGAAATAAAAGATGCAATTGATGATCAATATCAATAATCGGCAATAATACTGCAGCTTTATTATCGATAAATTTTGTGTTTTCTTTTTTTTGCATCTGTTTAGCAATATTTTCAATTGTTATCATAATTATTCATTTTATTTAGGGTTTAAATTTTTGTTCTATTTACCTTACACAAATAACATGCTAGATTTAATAGTAGCGTTAAATTAATACGCGTGTTTTATCTAATTGAAGCCATGCAATATTATATCAATAACATAAAAAAAGAGCTTGAAGATCTTGCCAAATTGAAACGTGAGCGTGCTATCATTGGTATGTCTCCTGAATTTCAGCAGGTATTTTTATTACTTCCTGCGCTTTTTCATTATCACACACCTAAATTACCAGGATATATGGAAGGCGATATACCTTCAGGTATTGCTTGCTATCAATTGTCGGATGATGTAAGTAAACGGCTTAAAACTGAATTCGATTTTATTCCATCCACTAACGAAAATAAAATAATTAACATCCCAGCCATATCCGCTTTATATACAATGGGAAGTACCTGTTCTATTGGACAGTCAATTCAATCTGATCTTGATATCTGGATATGCATTGAAAACAATTTAACAGATCAACAAAAAGAAGCCTTACAACAAAAATGCCGTTTGATCGAAGACTGGGCAGCAAATTTGCAAGTCAAATTAACGTTATTTGTGGTAGATGCTGATCGTTTTATTAATAAACATCATGAATGCCTAATGGGCGAAAATTGCGGAACTGCACAGCATATTTTGTTACTTGAGGAGTTTTACCGTTCCGCAAGTTTATTAGCTGGCAAATACTTGTTGTGGTTTGCAATACCTTATAATTTCACCGTAAATAACCTTACTTATCCTACTTATGAAAAGTGCGTTCAAGCGATGGTTGATCTTAATTTAATCGAGCGAGAGCAATGGATTGATTTTGGTCCACTAACTGGATTATCAGCTCAAGAGTATTTTGGCGCAAGTTTATGGCAACTTTATAAAAGTATTGATTCACCTTTTAAAGCGGTACTTAAAACCCTATTATTAGAAGCGTATTCATGGATTTACCCACAAAATAAACCAGTTGCTTATCAAATGAGGGAACTGATTCAAAAAGGCGAAATTCATAAAGGGATGTACCTAGATTCTTATTACATGCTGTTAGACAGAATTAGTAAATACCTCATTGAAATTAATGATTATGAACGACTTGAATTAATTCGTAATTGCTTTTATTTGAAAGTGAACGAAAAACTTTCTATCCCAACACAATTGCCGTCATGGCGACGCTCTATTTTAAGTGAGTTAGTTAAAAGTTGGGGATGGGATGGTCAACAAATTGCAAAATTAGACGCAAGTCAAGCTTGGAAAATAGGGCAAGTCCGAGAAATACACGAAATCTTATTACACACTATGATGTCAGGCTATCGAAATTTACTCAATTTTGGTCGTCGTAATAATTTAGACTCATTAATTAGTCCTCAAGATCTGGCAATATTAACACGTAAGCTCTATGCTGCTTTTGAAGTATTACCGGGAAAGATTACAACGTTAAAGCTCAATATATCTGATAATTTACAAGAGGAAGCCTTAACTTTTATTCATGTTGCAGAAGATCGCATCAATCGAGCAGGATGGTACGTTTACAATCAAAAACCCATGTTGCACTCAATTATTGGCCATCAATATCTTGAATATAGCAAATACTTAGTAAAACTTGTAGGTTGGTGTTATTTTAATGGCTTAATTGCTGATAGCACTCACTTTTATTATCATGATGGTGCAAACAGAAATAATTCGAAAATTAATAAATTGATCGCAGATCTAAAAAATTACTTTCCTACTGATGTGCCAGCAGCAACTGAAGAACAGTTATATGGACCATGCGAAATTCGTCACTTAGCTATTATTTTAAATTTAGAAAACGATCCGACCGCTAACATTGAATTAGACGATGAAGTGACCAATAGTGTACTTAATTATGGTAAAAACGAAATCAGCTTAGTGGGATCAATTGATCTTCTATATCGCAATTCGTGGAACGAAATTCGTGTTCTCCATTTCAGCGGTGCACTATCAGTGCTTCAGGCGATTAAGGAATTACTAAATCGAATGCATAAAGATGCTGATTTACCCAATTTTCTCAAAATCTTTTGTTATAGTGAATACCTGAGCGACGAAATCAAACAACAAATGAAAAAGTTAATGGATGAATGTATTGATTTACGTTTAACTACCACACAAAATAACTCAACGCAAGTAAAACCATTAAGGATCGGTGGAGCTTCATGGTATCTATTTTTTGAGCGATTAGGGGTATCATGTCATCAATTTGAAAATGCGATTGATTTTTATGGTGCAGTATCAAATAACAAAATACAAGGTAGGCCACTAAACATTTTAGACGAAACAAATGAACTACCAAAAGAAATTGATAGCGTGGCTTATGCCGGGATCATACAATTCTTTTTTGAAAATACTGATTCAGGTTTTGATCTTTACATTCTAAATGAACATAACCAAGTTGAAATATACCGTAATTGCAACGGTTCAATAGATAATATGGTTAAAGATATTAACGAATTTTATATCTTATCTGACGATCGTTTTTCATTTACTACCAGTAGCTCAGTTAATTTTAATCTACCTCAATTTTATCAAATTACTTATAATGAGCATGATGAAAGACAGATTATCCCGCTTAATTAAAAGATCGGCAAACGATCTAACTTGGATGTAATCATGTCAAAAAGTTTCAGGTAACTATGTGTTTTAGTATAAAAATAATAAAAGTTTACAATTAATAAGTAAAATAATTAAATTTCTATTAAAATAATGGGAACTTTTTTCTAATTTAAGAATCTAACTGTATGTCTGCACAACTTTGGGCCGATTGACAGTTATTAACAAAATAAGGAAAGGCCTTTAATGGGGGAGCAAGTAACAGACCAAGTATTAGTAGATCGCGTTCTTAATGGAGACAAAAACGCATTTAATTTACTTGTTGTTCGTTATCAAAACAAACTGGCTCATTTGGTTTCTCGTTATGTATTAGCGTCCGAAGTTCCTGATGTTGTGCAAGAGACTTTTATTAAGGCATATCGATCATTAAGTCTTTTTAAAGGTGAAAGTGTTTTTTACACATGGCTGTATCGAATTGCAGTCAATACAGCAAAGAACTACTTAACGTCTCAAGGACGACGGCCACCATCATCAGATATAGATGCTAGTGAAGCCGAAAGTTACGAAGGTGCAGATTCATTAAGAGATCTTGATAATCCTGAAAATTTAGCACTTTCAGACGAAGTAAAAAAAACAGTATTTGCAACGATCGAAGCATTACCTGATGATTTAAAAACCGCAATTACATTGCGCGAAATCGAAGGTTTAAGCTACGAAGAAATCGCTCAAATCATGGATGTACCAGTTGGCACAGTGAGATCACGTATTTTTAGAGCTCGTGATGCAATTGATGAAAAAATTAAACCATTACTCAGTTAATGGCTACAAACAAATGAATAAAGAGTAGTCATAAATTTAAGGTATTTACTATGCAAATAGAACAGAAAGAGCAACTTTCATTACTTATGGATGGTGAGTTTACAAACGACCATATTGTTGATGAAGTATTAAATGATGAAAGTTTGCAATCATGCTGGCATCGTTACCATATTATCAGAGATACAATGCGAGGTGAATTACACAGTAATTCATTAAATCATAGTAGTTCATTAAATTTAGATATCTCTAGTCAAATTGCTCAAGCGATAGCAACTGAAGATTTATACAATCAACCTATTGATCAACCTAATATTGACACAACCACGCCTCCAAAAGCTGAAAACCTAATTTGGATCCACGTTAAAGACTTTATAGGCAAAGTGAGCCAAGTTGGACTTGCAGCTTGTGTCACTCTTGGAGTTATTGCAGGTGTACAATATAATCAAGGACAAACAGATAGTACCAGTGCAAGCCCTACATTAAATACAGTACCCGTTGGTGTAAGTGTGGCTCCTGTAGGTGGCATTCATCAACAAAACGATCAACAATTACTTGAAAAACGACAATACGACAAGATCAGATTGCTTGTACAAGATTATGAATTGCAAAAAAGATTAAATGCACACTAATTTTAAATGAAATCATCAAATTATTTTATCAAACATTTTATAAAACAGAGCCGAAAAATAATATTCGCTCTGTTTTTTGCATTTTATTCAGTATCGATTTATGCTAACGATACAGAAGATGCTTTTGCGTTATTAACTAAAATGAATCACGCTGTACAAACGCAAGATTACCGCATTTACTTCGTATCTCAAGATAAAAATCAATATGCAACCACATTCGAATATAGCCATATAGGAGCGCCTGTAAAAGAAGATATTAATGCCTACTTGCGCTATCTAGAAGGCTCTGATAAAGAGATCATCTTACATAAAGGCATAACCAGTTACTTTCAACCTAATAGTTCATCGTTTTCTATCACTAGCTCACGAATTATCGAAGCTTTCCCTGACGTTGTTTATAATAATTTTAATGACCTTAAAGAAGTTTACGATTTTATTTTCCTAGGGAAATCAAGAACAGCTAATCGAAGCGCTAAATTAGTTAAAATCATAGCCAAAGAACAGGACCGTTATAGCTATGTAATTTGGATTGATGATGAAAACAGTTTACCAATTAGGATCGATTTATTAGATCAAAATAGCGACATCATTAATCAAATAAAAGTAATACAGCTAGATAAAAATTTTGATAAAAAAGAGCAACTAGATTATATCAACAGCCGAACTTACCCAATCTTATTATCGATCGAAAAACAAAATAATGCCCTTGACCAATGGCGACTAGCGTGGTTACCTAAAGGATTTAAAGAAGTAGCTGCTTATAATTTGAATTTTTACAATTCTGACATTGCTACTAAATTGTTTTCAGATGGCGTATTTTCATTTACAGTTAATATCTCATCTGATCAAGCTAAACAAGCTAATCAAATTATTCAACAAGGTGGAAGGACTATTTTTTCAACCAACTTAGGTCATAAAAATATTATCATCATAGGTAATTTACCGCGTACTACAGTTGAACGTATTGCACAAAACATTGTTCAGAAATAAACGCAAAGTTCTCGATAACGCTATGCTTAGTAGTGATAAAAGTGTAAAATGCTTCTCTTTCTGACTATGTAATTATTAGCAATATTGGTCATAACCAAAAGCATTTTAGATAGTTAACCATTAATAACCAAGATACTAATTATAATTTATTAATATGAATAAAAATATCCGCAATTTTTCAATTATTGCCCATATTGACCATGGTAAATCAACGCTTTCAGACCGCATAATACAAATTTGTGGTGGGCTTTCAGATCGTGAAATGGAAGCTCAAGTACTTGATTCAATGGATCTTGAGCGTGAACGTGGCATCACAATCAAAGCACAAAGTGTAACCCTTGATTATCATGCTAAAAATGGCGAAACATACCAGCTCAATTTTATTGACACACCAGGTCATGTTGATTTTTCTTATGAAGTGTCACGCTCGCTAGCTGCTTGTGAAGGGGCGTTATTAGTTGTGGATGCGGGGCAAGGTGTTGAAGCACAAACGCTGGCAAACTGCTACACCGCGTTAGATATGGATCTTGAAGTTGTACCAGTTCTAAACAAAATTGACTTACCAGCGGCTGAACCAGAGCGCGTTGCAGCCGAAATCGAAGATATTGTAGGTATTGATGCTAGCAATGCAGTGCGTTGCTCGGCAAAAACTGGCGTTGGCGTTGTTGATGTACTTGAGCAATTGGTCAGCGATATTCCACCACCAGAAGGTGACTCGACAGCACCATTGCAAGCACTTATTATCGATTCATGGTTTGATAATTATTTAGGTGTAGTTTCATTAATTCGCATTAAAAATGGCGAATTAAACAAAGGTGATAAGATCAAAGTAATGAGCACAGGTATGACTTATAACGTTGATCGACTTGGTATTTTTACCCCTAAGCAAATTGACAAACAATGCCTGCATTGTGGTGAAGTGGGTTGGGTTGTTTGTGCGATCAAAGATATACTAGGCGCGCCAGTGGGCGACACCTTAACTTTAGCAAAAGCGCCTGCGCAAAATCCATTACCTGGTTTCAAAAAGGTCAAACCACAAGTTTATGCTGGATTATTCCCAACCAGTTCTGACGATTACGAAGCTTTTCGTGATGCCCTTGGCAAATTAAGTCTAAATGATGCCTCATTGTTTTATGAGCCAGAAAATTCTGGAGCTTTAGGATTTGGATTCCGTTGTGGTTTCCTTGGCTTATTACATATGGAAATCATTCAAGAACGCTTAGAGCGTGAATATAACCTTGATTTGATAACCACTGCACCGACGGTTGTTTATGAAGTACTAACTACATCAAATGACATTATCTACGTTGATAGCCCTGCCAAGTTACCAGCAGTAAATAACATTCAAGAATTACGCGAACCAATAGCAGAATGTAACATATTAGTTCCGCAAACTTATTTAGGCAACGTCATCACACTTTGTGTTGAAAAACGTGGTGTGCAAACCAATATGGTTTATCATGGCAATCAAGTTGCTTTAACGTACGAAATCCCAATGACCGAAGTTGTATTAGACTTTTTTGACAAACTAAAATCGACTTCGCGTGGGTATGCATCATTAGATTACAGTTTTAAACGATTCCAAGCTGCCGACATGGTAAGGTTAGATGTATTAATTAATGGTGAACGTGTTGACGCATTAGCCTTAATTACCCACAAAGACAATGCACCATATCGTGGACGAGAATTAGTTGAAAAAATGAAAGATCTTATTCCTCGTCAACTATTTGATATTGCCATACAAGCGGCTATCGGTAATCATGTCATAGCAAGATCAACGGTCAAACAACTACGCAAAAATGTATTAGCCAAATGTTATGGTGGCGATGTGAGTCGTAAAAAGAAACTTTTACAGAAGCAAAAAGAAGGTAAAAAGCGCATGAAACAAATAGGTAATGTGGAATTACCGCAAGAAGCCTTTTTAGCCATTTTGCATGTAGGAAAAGATTAACCAATTAAAAACAAATCAATAAAAAGATTTATTTAAAGAGGGAAAAAAATGGCTGGAACATTTGCCATCATATTAACACTAGCAACACTCATTACTGGTATCTTTTGGTTTTTAGAAAAATTCAAATGGAAACCAGCAAGACAACGTAAAGTTGAAGAAATCCGTATTCAAAGCAATGGCGAAGTTGATGGAAAGATACTAGCTCAAGTGGGTAAACCCAAAGGTTGGGTTGAAAATTTGGCATCGTTTTTTCCGGTATTGTTTGTCGTGTTTGTTATTCGTTCATTCATCTATGAACCGTTTCAAATTCCATCAGGATCAATGATGCAAACATTACTAATTGGCGACTTTATTGCTGTTGAAAAATTTTCTTATGGCGTGCGTGATCCTATTACTAACACCGTCATCATACCGACAGGACAACCAAAACGAGGTGATGTTGCCGTATTTAAACACCCAAATGTGCCTCAAATGGATCTTATAAAGCGTGTTGTCGGCTTACCAGGTGACAAAATAGTCTATTTGGTAAAAGAAAAGCAAATCTTAATCTATCCTGCTTGCCAAGCAACAGATGCAAATTGCGAAGGGCAACAATCACAGCCGCTCAATTTGCATTACAGCGAACCAAGGCCAAGTAACTGGAAAGAGGTGCATGAACAGTTCAAATCAAACCCTAATTTTTACACGCTAGAACAATATGCGGATAAAGGTATTGTTGATTCTCAGTCTATCATGACATTAAATATGAATATTCAACAAGAAACTCTTGGTGACACACCGCATGATATTCTAACCACTCAAGGTTCACAAGAAAAACCTAGCTATTTTTATCATCAGGATGGACAACCGATAGCCACTTGGGTTGTACCACAAGGTCATTACTTTATGATGGGTGACAACCGTGACAACAGCGGTGACAGTCGATACTTTGGCTTTGTACCCGAAGATAATTTTGTGGGTAAAGCAACTGCGATTTGGATCAGCTTTGAAAAACAACCAAACGAATGGCCAACAGGAATCCGCTTTAGTCGTATTGGCGGTATACACTAATAGCTATAATTATGAAAAAATTTAGTCAAATTCAACAATCAATCGGCTATATGTTTCAAGATACATCCCTACTTGAATTAGCCCTTACTCATCGAAGTGCTAATAAATTGCATAACGAGCGTTTAGAGTTTTTAGGGGATTCTATTTTAAGTCTTGTCATAGCCGATGAACTTTATCACCGTTTTGTCAAACAAGATGAAGGCGATCTAAGCCAAATGCGCGCAACACTTGTTTGCGGGCAAACACTTGCCGAAATTGGTAAGGATTTTAAATTGGGCGATCACCTTATTTTAGGACAAGGTGAACTCAAAAGTGGTGGTTTTCGTCGCGAATCGATTATTTCTGATGCTGTAGAAGCTATAATTGGTGCCATTTATCTAGATAGCAACCTCGATACAGTTCGTTCACTAATCTTATCATGGTACCAAATCCGCTTGACCCAAATTCAACCTGGTATTAAACAAAAAGATGCCAAAACAAGATTGCAAGAATACTTACAAGGAATTCATCGTCCGCGCCCATGTTATTTAATTCTTGAAGTAACTGGCGATAACCACGAACAAGAATTCTTAATTCAATGCAAAATTGACAATGATAGCCATGAATATTTAGGTCGTGGCTTAAGTCGCCGAAAAGCAGAACAAGCTGCCGCACAAGAAGCTCTCAACCAATTAGGTATAAAATGACAGAAACAACACAACATTGTGGATTTGTCGCCATTGTCGGGCGACCAAATGTAGGTAAATCAACGCTACTAAACCAATTGCTTGGTCAAAAAATTTCGATTACATCACGCAAAGCGCAAACGACCCGTCACCGAATTGTGGGTATTGACACGCAGGATAGTGACCAAATTATCTATATCGATACTCCCGGACTTCATATTGAAGAAAAAAGAGCCATAAACCGCTTAATGAATCGTGCTGCAAGCAGCTCAATAGGGGATGTTGAACTCGTTATTTTTGTGGTTGAAGGTACCCATTGGAATGACGACGACGAAATGGTCGCCAACAAACTCAAAGATTGCAAAAGCCCAGTTCTGTTAGTGATTAATAAAATTGACAACGTCACCGACAAAACACAATTATTACCGCATATTCAAGCGATAAGCCAAAAAATTAACTTCCTTGATGTTGTGCCAATTAGCGCTGAAAAAGGAGAAGGTGTAGATATTATAAAAGATATCGTCAAAAAACACTTACCAGAAGGTGAACACCATTTTCCTGAAGATTATATTACCGACCGCTCGCAACGTTTTATGGCATCGGAAATCATCCGCGAAAAACTTATGCGCTTTTTGGGTGACGAATTACCTTACTCGGTAACTGTCGAAATTGAACAATTCAAAGTTGATGAACGTAACGGAATGTATCGAATTAACGGATTAATCTTAGTTGAACGTGAAGGACAAAAGAAAATGGTCATCGGCAACAAAGGTGAAAAAATCAAAAAAATTGGTATTGAAGCGCGCAAAGACATGCAATCATTTTTCGACAACAAAGTCCATCTAGAGCTTTGGGTAAAAGTCAAAGCAGGCTGGGCTGATGATGAACGAGCGTTGCGGAGTTTGGGTTATAGTGATGATTAAAGATCTTACTTGATTTTAGTTATTCATCAGGCATAAATATGCCTGATTTTTTAATTTTATTTCCCTCTTTTCGATGTTGTAAACAAAAGACTTAAGAATATTTATTTATCGCATTGAAAACTTTTCATATGATCTTTATGCGAGTATTTATCTAGATAGCCCCTAATTTAGCTCAATCCTACTTTTACAAAACGATGTGTTAGCCTAATATCCTTACAGCACTGAATGTATTTATTCTGGTAATTGATGAGAATATCAAGCCACAGGCGAACACCTATTTATTATAATGTGTAATAGCCATCGTATTAATCAAAATACCCGAAACTAGTAAATCCTACAAATTATGAATAATAACAATTCACTAAAAGTTTTTATGGGACGTTGCTGTTGGAGTTCATTATTTTTCGAACATATAATTAAAATTTTATTGCTTATAATAGTTTTATAATAATAGTAAAATAGTTAAAATAAAAGACCATAATAATTATAGTGTTATAAGGAGTAGTGATGAAATGTACTTGTGTAAATAAAGAATGTAGTAAAGAATTTGATGCAGATCCAGATATTAAGTGTCCACACTGCCATAAAACACAAAAAATTAACGAAAGTCTTATAGGTCGTTTAGTTTTTGTCTGTTTAGCTGGTATAGGAGGATATCAAGTCAACAATTTGATATCTCCTAATATTGAGAACAGGTATCCAACAAAGGTTGAATATAGCATCATAAATATATGTTTGAATGATAATAAATTGATACATAGTGATTATTATAAAAAAAAATTTAGCAAATGTGTTTCTGCACTTGAACAAACTAGAGCTGAAATTGATTACTCTAACTATCAAAAGAACCCAGATAGATTTAACAAAAAATTTAAGCATTTTTTTAAACAATGAATAAAATAAAAACTAATACAGAATATGAAAAGCTTATATGTGAGTTTGAAAAATATTTAGATTTATGTCAATGGACATTACGTAATTTTTTTGATGAATTCTATGATAATTCAATTCATATAAGTGGCGAAAGGTTAAATCCAGAAGAAATCAAGCAAAAGTATGACGCTTTTAGAAAAGCCAAATCAAGAAATAAAATTAATATATACGATTTAAAAGAGTATATCAAATTTATGCAAAATCATGATGTCATAAAAAAGAAAGGATATGTTTATGCTAATTACATTCCTTTAGGTGATGACATTAAACCAAGCACGAAGAAAATGTTTGAAGAATTGTCTAAAGAATATACTAATAAGGTTATGAGTGAATTAGATTAAAACTATTGCAACAAAAAAATATATGTCGCAATAGTTTTATTTCAATTATTATTTTTTCGGTGGGTTATTATCTCGTCCACCACCAGATGGGTTACCTGTTTTACTTGGCCAACCGGCTGAATTTGACATATTAATTCTCCTTATAGTATTTGTTAATAAAACCATGATTTCATGGTGTTTATATATTAAATGATTCTTATGTGACCAAATGTGACATTTGGTTTAAAAAACAACCATAGAACTCTTTTTTTAATTATTTTTGTTAGTGGCTGTTGATCTTTGCTGTACACAAATCACTCAACAATACATTGGCAGCCACATTAACATAAATGCCAGTGATACCATACTGGCATAATTCCTTTCTAACTTATCGTATCTAGTTGATATTGAACGATATTGCTTGATTCTAGCAAAGGCATTCTCGACTAAATGACGATAGCGATAAAGGCACCTATCCATACTGCTTTTATCTATATCCTTACCATAATTACGTTTAGTAATCACCGTTCGTCCGTCTTTTTGACGAACAAAGCACCGAAAAGGCTCGCTGTCATAACCTTTATCGGCTATCACTGTATTGACTTCATCGAGCCTTTCAACTAGATTTTCTGCATAAGTGATATCATGTCGTTGTTCTTCAGAAAGCTCAAAACAAATAGGCAAACCACCACTATCAACCGCAAGATGAATTTTAGTTGAATGACCACCACAGCTGTGACCTATTTGCTCACAATGCTCCGTTGCAGCGCCTGTACTATGTTGATGAGCCCTGATAATCGAGCTGTAACTATCCCCTAAAATAGTACAGCAAAAAAGTAGAAAATTCTCTATGATAAAAGTAAAGGGGATTTAATTATGAATAAAATGACTGAACACCTAGATTACACCATGAAGTGCAATTTGTCTTAACTCCTTCGAATAAAAGGAGCTGGAGGCTGAAAACCGCAAGCTTAAGCAGATGTTTGCCGAACTGAGTTTGTAATCCCAGCTGCAGGAAGAAATAATAAAAAAGCTTTAGTGCCCACAAAGGCACGTAAAACGTGGGCACAGCAACTACAACAAAATCATTCAGTTACTATTGCTATGAGTTGTGCCATTGTTGGCTTAAGCCGTTGTGTTTACTATTATCAACCTAAGTTACAGGATGATTCGGTGATTGTTTCGATGTTGAATGCTATCACAGAACGGCATTTACGCTGGGGCTTTCCTAAATGCTTTAATCGTATCAAAAAGCTCGGCTATAAATGGAATCATAAACGGGTGTATCGGGTGTATTGCCAATTAAAGCTTAATCTCAGGATAAAGCGTAAACAGCGCATTCCTCCACGAAGCCCAGAAAGGCTATCAGCACCCAATAAACAAGGTGAATGTTGGTCAATGGATTTTATGAGTGACAGTAGTCGTAATCAACGCCGGTTTAGAACTTTCAATGTCATCGATGGCTTTAATCGTGAGGCGCTAGGCATTGATATTGCAGTAAGCTTACCGGCAGGGAGAGCTACCCGTTACTTAGATAAATTGGCTGAATATCATGGGTATCCATTAAAAATACGGGTCGATAATGGGCCAGAATTTACAGGAAAAACCTTTATAAACTGGGCTAAATTACATGATATAACCATTGATTATATCCAGCCCGGTAGTCCTTATCAAAATGGCTTTATTGAACGATTTAATCAGTACCTATCGTACTGAAGTACTCGATTTATATCTTTTTAACAACTTAGCACAAGCAAGGAGAATAACCGAAGAATGGTTAACGATTTATAACACCGAAAGACCGCGTGAGGCATTAAATAAAATGACACCGATTGAGTATAAAACACTAAAACAAGCAGCTTAATTTTCTACGTGAGTTGTGTACTAAGTTTGGGGTATTTACAGAGCCATCTAGGAACACCCATTCAAAATCCGCTAGTTGTGATAAATGTTTGAAAATATCAACTAATATTTCTTTTTTAGACCACAAATTAAATCGTCTATAGACGGTGCTCCATTCACCAAACTCTTCTGGCAAATCTCGCCAAGGAATACCGGTTCTCATTCGGAAAAGGCTCCCTTCAAACGTCATCCGGTGCTCGGATTTATTATAAACTGGGCCGGTATTTTTCATTATTTGTAGTAGCTTTTCCCACCGTTTATCTGTTAGCATTGTTCTTGGCATGATGAATCGAGTTATGGTTGTTTTTGGCTGAATTATTATAACTCACATCATGCCGTCTAAAAAATAATCACGAAAGATCAACACGCCCTAGTAATTATATTATTTTATAGACGATAATATATTCGATGAATGTGCTATTTTACTATTACCATTTTAAATTTTCAGCCATCAAAATTAATTTATGAGGGGGGATGTGATATGCCATATAAAACACGTGAAGATTTACCTGATTCAGTACGCCATGTCTTGCCTGAACATGCGCAAGATATTTTTAAAGAAGCATTTAATAGTGCAATTAAGGAATATCAAGATCCGCATAAACGGCGTGATAACAGTGCACCAGAAACGATTGCTTTTAAAGTAGCTTGGGCTGCTGTCGAAAAGGTTTATCACAAAGGTGAAGATGGTAAATGGGTAGCTAAATAGATATTTAAATGGTTTAAGTTGAGCAACACAGCTTAATATTTTGAAAAATTTATTTTTTGTATATTTATTAAGGATCTATATTATGTTTATTTATACACTTACTTATGTAAAACCCATTACTGAAGTAGAAAAATATTTGTCACAGCATATTGATTATCTTGAGGACTATTACCGAACGGGACATTTTATTGCATCAGGTCCAAAAGTCCCTCGTACAGGTGGTGTGATTATTTGTCGTGCTGAGAATAAAGAGCAAGCGCTAGCAATATTACAAAAAGATCCGTTTTATATTCATCACATTGCTCAATATGAGATTATCGAGTTTGTGCCATCAAAATATACTGATGGGTTTGAAGAATTTATTTAAAAGTTAACTTCAAATATTTAAAGTTTATTATTCATTTTTGTGATATTTATCACATTTCGGTAAATATCACAAAAAGCTGCACATTTCACTAATCACCTGTCCTCTCCAGATATACTTATATTTTTCCTGATCAATAAGGAAAAAGTTGGTTAGTAATTCTATTTTTTTCCTTTTATACTAAATTTGAATTATCAATAAACACAGGTACTTAATTATGAAAAATAGAGGTTTACCAAAAGATTTTTTGTGGGGTGGTGCTGTTGCTGCTCATCAATTAGAAGGTGCTTGGCAAGTTGGTGGAAAAGGAATAAGTGTCGCTGATGTGATGACTGTTGGTTCACCAAAAAGTTATCGTAAAATTACTGAAGGTGTTATTGAAGGTGAATATTATCCTAATCATGAAGCTATTGATTTTTATCATCATTATAAAGATGATATTAAGTTATTTGCTGAAATGGGTTTTAAATGTTTTCGTACTTCTATTGCTTGGACTCGTATCTTTCCAAAAGGTGATGAACTTGCACCAAATGAAGAAGGGTTAAAATTTTATGATGATCTTTTTGATGAATGCTTAAAATACAATATTGAGCCAGTTGTTACACTTTCTCATTTTGAATTACCTTATTACCTTGTTACTGAATATGGAGGATTCCGTAATCGTAAATTAATTGATTTTTTTGTCCGTTTTGCCGAGGTATGTTTTGATCGTTATAAGAATAAAGTCAAATATTGGATGACTTTTAACGAAATCAATAATCAAGCTAACTTTAATGAAGATTTTGCACCGTTTACTAACTCAGGTATTTTCTATAAACAAAGCGACGATCGCGAGCAGATTATGTATCAAGCTGCACATTATGAATTAGTTGCTAGTGCTAAAGCGGTACAAATTGGTCATGCTATTAATCCTGATTTTGAAATAGGCTGTATGTTGGCGATGATCCCTATCTATCCAGAGACTTGTAAACCAGGTGATATTCTAATGGCACAAAAGGCGATGGAGCGTAAATATTTTTTTGGTGATGTTCATGTCCATGGTCAGTATCCAAACCATATTAAAAATTATTGGCAACGTAAAGATTTTAAACTTGATATCACCAATCAAGATCTTGAGATCTTGAAAAATGGAACAGTTGATTACATTGGCTTTAGCTATTACATGTCTAATGCAATTAGGAAAAAAGAAGATAATGAAAGCTATGAATATAACGAAAAAACCGATCTGATCGGCAATCAATATGTTAAAAAATCAGATTGGGGTTGGCAAATCGATCCTGAGGGACTTCGTTATACACTTAATTGGTTAACTGATATGTATCGTTTACCGCTTTTCATAGTTGAAAATGGTTTTGGCGCCTACGATAAAGTTGAAGCTGATGGTAGCGTGCACGATGCTTACCGTATTGATTATCTGCGTGAACATATTAAACAAATGAAACTTGCTGTTGAAGAAGATGGTGTTGATTTGATGGGATACACTCCTTGGGGATGTATTGATCTTGTTTCAGCAGGGACAGGTGAAATGGAAAAACGTTATGGATTTATCTATGTTGATAAAGATAACAAAGGTAACGGTTCACTAAAACGTAGCCGCAAAGCCTCATTCGCATGGTTTAAAAGAGTGATTGAGTCTAATGGTGAAGTCTTATAAAGCATAACTATTTTTAGGGGAATTTATGAAAAAAGCATTAATCATTTGTGCGGCAGGTATGTCATCATCATTAATGGCTAAAAAAGTAACAGAATATTTTGCTAGCAAAGATAAAACAATTTTGGTTGATGCAGTCTCGGCAACCGAAGGTGGAAATATGATTCAAAATAGTGATTTTTCACTCTTTTTAATTAGCCCGCAAACTATGATGATGCTTGATAAATTTAAAAAATTGGGGGAAGAAGTCGGTAAGCCTGTTGTGAGTATTCCTTTTCAGGCTTATATACCCGTTCAATCAGGCATTGAACAATTGGCTAAGTTAGTAGAGGAGAATATAAACTAATTTAAATCAATATATATCGGCTTTAGCGATATGATTTGGCGTTGTGAATAGATTAATAAAATAGCAGCGCCTTACTATCTTACGTTGGTGTGTGGTGTACTTATGTAATAGTTAAAAGTATTCACTATATTATTAATAATATGGTTTTAGTTGACACAGGTATGGATGATAGTGATTAAAAATAAACAGCGTGACCTTATTAGTTTATTGGTTCGTTCTAAAGATCTATTCAAAAGCAGTGCATTACTAGCGAATGAGTTAGCATTATCAGATCGTACTGTTCGCACTTATCTTAATGATTTGAAATCGTTAATTGAAAGTCACGGTGGATCTATTATTAGTAAACAAGGTTATGGTTACAAATTACAAATTAAAGATAGAACAGCTTTCAATTTATTTTTAATTGAGCATCATTTATTAGATCGCAATGTAGAACAAGCAAATTGTCGAGAAGTATGTCAGAGAAAACACCATATTCTTAATTTATTATTATTAGAAAGCCAAAAAATCGATATAGAAGAATTAGCTGAACAATTATTTATTAGCTCTTCTCAACTAAATAAAGATATTTTAGAAATCAAACACCAGCTCCAACCTTATGGGATTACTATTAAAAAAAGTCAATCTCTGTTTTATGTTGAAGGTGAGGAAAAAGCAAAACGACATTTTATTTTGAGCTATTTTTTTCATGAAGAATCGATTAATTTTCTGCAGCATCTAACTTATTTAAACAAGTTCAATGATGTAATTGGCTTAGATACGTTAACCATTATTATTTTAGATGAGTGTCGTGAGGCAAAAATAAAATTATCTGATGTAATGATACAAAATATCGTCTTGCATTTATCATTAAGTATCAAACGGTTACAGTTAGGGCTTTCTATTCAAAATCTTGATATGCCACAATCTACTAAAAAGAAATTGGAATATCAAGTCGCTAAAAAAATCATCAATAGAGTAGAAAAAGTGATTGGTTTTTGTTTTCCTAAAGAAGAACAAATGTATTTAACATTGCATTTGATTAGTAAATCAAATTTTATTCAGAATGATTTTAACTCCGAGCTGTATTTATCTTTGACTAATTTATTATTTAGAATACAGCAAGAAACTGGATATTTATTTTTAAACGATGAGCAATTGAAAAACGGAATTATTCAGCACCTAAAACCGATGATTGTCCGCTTAGAACAGCATATAAAATTGAAAAACCCATTGCTTGATGAAATTAAAACAAACTCTCCAGAATTGTTTGAGTTAGTTAAAAAATACCTTAACCAACTTCCTGAACTTAAAAAATTTACGATTCCTGATGATGAATGGGGTTATTTGACTTTGCACTTTTTAGCTTCGATAGAAAAGTTAAAAAATGAACAAAAGGCTAAAGTGTTAATTATTTGTGCAACTGGGCAGGGTAGTGCTCAACTACTAAAAAATCGCGTTGAATGCGAGTTTAATGAAAGAATCAAAATCGTTGCAACGCAAGGCTATTATGAAATTGAACCCAAAGTATTGGATAAGGTTGATTTTATTATCTCGTCAGTTGATCTATCATCAAAAGTATTTAAAGTCCCTGTTTTTCACGTCTCTGTATTTTTTACAGAAGATGATATACAAAAAATTCGTCGTCATTTATCGTCACCAATTATGCTTATCTCGACACATACAGAGCCAATATCAACATTTGCATCATCAAATACTTTAGATCATCTTAGTAATGTTGGACAAATGGTAGATGAACTATCCGCTGATTATTTCTACCAATGCAGTGGTACCCAAAGTAAAGAACAAGTTTTAGATGGTTTGCTTGATCTTTTAGTACTAAATGAAGATAACAATTATAAGCAAAAGATGATAGCACAAATGGAAAATCGTATGCTATTAGGTGATATTTTCTTTAGCCCAACTATCGTAGTACCACATCCAGCAATGCCTGTGGGAAAATTGTCTAAAATTGGTATTGCAATTATTCCTGATGGATTATTTTGGGATCACAATTATCCAAAAATTCACTTTATCTTTATGATTTCACCATCTATTTATCAAAACCCGACTTTATCAATGATGACAAAAGCTATTGTCAAATTGATTGACGATTTAGAAATGCAAACAAAACTGTTAAAAGCACAAAACTTTAACCAATTTAAACGACTTTTTATCCAACTTATTGAAAAAGAGGTATAGCAATGAATAAAGAAATGAGCTCAGAGGATATTCAACTTATTGCTTTTAATATTATTTTGTATAGTGGTAATGCTAAAACTAAAATCCACGAGGCTTTTAAGACGATGAGACAAGCTGATTTTATTGGCGCAAATCAGCTTCTTGAAGAAGCGAATAAAGAAATCTTACAAGCACACCATTCCCAAACAGAACTACTGCAAAATTATGCCAAAGGTACCAAAATCACAATGGAAATTATTATGGTACATGCACAAGATCACTTAATGACAACCATGAGCTTTCGAGAAATGGCAATTGAAATGTTACATCTATATGAAAAACATCATGAGTTAGAAATAAAACTAAAAAGCTAAATAAGGAGTGGCATAATGACAGAAGATCTAACAATGCATAAAAAAATCAGCCTAACTAATCTCTATTTTAATCGATTTTTAGTTATTCGCTATACCACTGCATTTTTTTTATTTTTGAATCTTTATTGGGCAACCTTTCTAATAGGTTCATTGTCAATAGTCGCTATTTTACCGCTTACTCTTTTTGTTTTGGGCATACTTACCACATGGGAACAAATTAAGCTTTATCGTAATCATTGCAACAAATTGCCTTATGCAAGATTATTTTATCGTACTTTAGCAATAGTCTTTACGGCACTCATTATTACTCTCTATACCCCTTTGTATCAAATTTTCTATCCATTTTTAAAACAGACGCAAGATACATTACATGTATTGGCGATATTACAGGTATTGAGTTTAATTATTACGTTTTTAATGCTTAAAAAAATAAATAATATTCAACATAATCGGGATCAGCATTTTAAAAGAATCCAAGCTTACGAAAAATTTATTAATTAAAAGAGGACAATAAAATGAATACGGGATTTGTTATTTTGCAGAAATATCTGATGACGCCCATGGCTAAAATATCGCAATTCAAAATTGTTCGAGCCGTAATGGCTGCGGGGATGGCGTCTGTACCTTTTTCTATTGTAGGTTCAATGTTTTTAGTATTTAACACATTGCCAATGACATTTACGGGATTAGAAGTTTTTTTTGAAAATACTTTTTTTAGAGTGAGTGATCTTTATATGATTGCTAACACGGCGACAATCGGTATTTTGGCTCTTTATTTTAACTTTGTTGTTGGTTATGAACTAACTAAAATCGAAGCAGAAGAAACAGGCCTTAAAGTTAATGCTCTTAATGGTGCGATGTTATCTGTTTTTGCCTTTTTCATGACTTTGCCTGAACTGATCATGCAAAATGGGGTTATTACCTTACTTAATGATCAAAATAATTTAGTCTTTAATGGGCTACGCTTACAACCCTTTATCTTTCGCTTGGGTACATCAGGTATATTTATTGCAATAGTTATGGCCATTGTGGCAACTAACCTCTATTTTTTATGTGTTAGACGAAATTGGGTTGTAAAAATGCCTGAAACAGTGCCATTAGGTGTTTCGCGATCTTTTACCGCACTGATCCCAACTTTTGTAATTGCCTTTTTTGTGATCATTGTTAATGGTATTTTCATCTATTTTGGTACTGATATTTTCAATATTATAGCTGTACCGTTTGCTTTTGTAACCAATCTTACCAAAAGCTGGTTGGGTATTATGGTTATCCTGTTTTTAATTCATGCGCTATGGGTAGTTGGGATCCATGGTGCCAGTATTATTGGAGCATTTATTACCCCTATTATGTTAACTAATATGACTGAAAATACAGCGGGAGCACATATTCCTTTTGCTGGTGAATTTAATAATTCACTCGTGATTTTAGGGGGATCAGGTTCTACTTTATTAATGACATTTTTTATTGCGTTTTTTGCTAAGTCTAGCCAACTAAAAATCTTAGGGCGAGCATCTGCAGTACCTGCAATATTCAATATCAACGAACCAGTTATTTTTGGTATGCCGATTGTATACAATCCTTATTTAGCTCTCCCTTTTTTCTTAGCGCCTATGGCTTGCGGAACATTAGGTTATTTGGCTATTAATACTGGTTTTATTCATCCAATCATCGCATTAATTCCATGGCCATCCCCAATGGGATTAGGGGCATTTATTAGTACTGGCGGTGATTATAAAGCGGCTATTGTTGCCATATTCTCGGCTATTTTAGCTTTGCTAATCTATATTCCTTTTGTCAAATTATATGACAATAAATTGTATAAAGATGAGCAAGGTAAGTCAGAAAACCAAATTCAAACAGCTTAATTTTTTATATAAGGGCGTATACATTTCATTAAAGATTACGCTCTTTTTTAGCTAAAATCATAAATATCAATTATGCTTATTTTCTCTGAGATTTAAGAAATCATCCCTACTAAATTCACTACTGTTTTATACTCAAATTTATACTCAAACGTAGTGTTTCCTGAAAGTTTTTAACAAAAATCAGTTTTATTTAGACGGAGAAGATTTTATTCGCTAACTGTGTTAAGAAAATACATCATTGTTGACATTTTCAGTTAATTTTGTAAAAAATTTTTTACACCAAACGAAAGTATTTTTTAAAACTTCTAGATGAAATTTTATAACAAATTTTAATTATCATCGATTGCATTTCACATTTAGTCATCAGTCTCTATTGAGTAAATTATAATTGCGTTAATTATTTTTTAGTTCTAGTAATCTTTGCTACTCCATTAAAATGGTAAATTAGAGTAAATATGTACTATATAACTGATCAATATTCGATCAGTATTTTTGTTTTCTATGCTATATTGATGGTTACCCTTAACTTATTGTTGCATGATCTATTAATGCGCTTTATGTATTTGGGGATTATGTGAGTACGATAAATGATACTTTAATTTGGAGGTACAAAATGTTTTCTCTTAAACGTAAATTGATAAAGTATTGCTACTTTATGGTATTTTTACTGATAAGCCAACAAGTACTAGCTGTCGAAAACGTAACACAAAAATTAACAGCTGCCGCAGTTGCTTCGCCCGATTATTATGGTGCAAAGGCAGCCGAAGAAGTGCTCGAAAAAGGTGGAAATGCAGCCGATGCTGCGGTGGCCACCGCATTTGCTCTTGCTGTTACTTATCCTGAAGCGGGTAACATTGGTGGGGGTGGTTTTATGACTCTTTGGATGGACGGTAAGCCTTATTTTATTGATTATCGTGAAGTTGCACCAAGTAAAGCTGATAAAGATATGTATCTTGATGATCATAAAAATGTGATTCCTAATTTGAGTTTATATTCTTACAAAGCATCGGGAGTGCCTGGAACTGTTGCTGGTATGTGGGCGGTTCATCAGCGTTTTGGTAAATTACCTTGGAAAGAGGTTATAGCACCAGCTATTCGATTTGCCAATGAAGGATTTGTTGTAGACAAACAACTAGTTAAACGTTATCAAGAGGCACAAGAACTTGCGCCTGCTAATGGTCACTTTAAGCAATACTTTGGTTCAATGCAAGAAGGGAAAATATTTAAACAACCTGAGCTTGGTAAAGTTTTAGATCGTATTGCCCAGCAAGGTAGCGATGGATTTTATAAAGGTGAAACGGCTAAATTAATTGCACAACAGATGGAGAAAAATGAAGGTTTAATTACTGAAAATGATTTAGCAAATTATAAGGTTAAATGGCGAGATCCTTTAATTGCTAACTGGCATGATATGCAGATTGTTACTGCTCCACCGCCAAGCTCAGGAGGTGTTGGTTTAATTCAATTATTATTAATGAAACAATATTTAGCGAATGATTTCAAAGAGGTAAAAGTAAATTCAGCGCAATATATTCACTTGTTAGCAGAAATAGAAAAACGTGTTTTTGCCGATCGAGCCGAATATATGGGAGATCCTGATTTTATCTCTGTACCTGTCACTGAATTGATTGATACTAATTATTTAGCGCAGAGAGCGAAACAAGTTAATCCAAAAGCGATTTCGATTACTGAAAAAGTTAAACCAGGTTTAGATAATAATCGTGAAAAGTTACAGACTACACATTTTTCGATTGTGGATAAATGGGGCAATGCCGCATCGAATACTTACACACTTAATGGTTGGTTTGGATCTGCTGTTGTAATAGAAGGCACTGGTATCATTCTAAATAATGAAATGGATGATTTTAGTAGTAAACCAGGTGTTGCTAATCAATTTGGTGTCGTGAGCAAAGATGCTAATGCAATAGAACCAAATAAACGTCCTTTATCTTCTATGACACCAAGTATTTTTATTAAAGATAACGAAGTTGCAATGGTCATTGGTACACCAGGTGGTTCAAGAATTTTCACTTCAATCTTTCAAGT
Organism: Gilliamella sp. Gris3-2; assembly: GCF_001690345.1. NCBI lineage: Bacteria > Pseudomonadati > Pseudomonadota > Gammaproteobacteria > Orbales > Orbaceae > Gilliamella > Gilliamella sp. Gris3-2. Next base: position 9,602 of record NZ_LZHB01000023.1, on the reverse strand, counting down.
TGTGACAAATGTTTTTGATAATCATATGTCATTAAAAGCGGCAATGGATGCTCCGCGTTATCATCATCAACTATTACCAGCGAATCTTATCTTTATTGAGCGTTTTCAAAATAAAGTGCCAGAAAAGTTAAAAGATAAACTTAAACAGATGGGTTATCATTTTAAACAGCAAGATTTTAGCGGTGATATTCAAGCCATAAAAATTACCGACAATAAACCCGAAGCCGTATCAGATATTCGAGGTCGAGGTAAATCAATTATTGTGAAATAGATAATAAAAGACCCGCCATAATGACGGGTCTTTTTGTATTTATTGTTGGATAATTATTCAGGAATAATATCAACAATAAGTTTAGCAAATGCTTCGCTGTGTACTTGGAAGAACACTTCATGTTCACCAGTAGTACGCAGTACACCATTTGGTAAGCGAACTTCGCTTTTTGATACTTGAATACCACGAGCTTTAACAGCATCAGCGATATCACGAGTACCGATTGAACCAAATAATTTGCCTTCATCACCGGCTTTAGAAGTAATAGTTACTTTACCAAGTGCATTGATTTGAGCAACACGCTCTTCAGCTGCTTTCAATGTTTCTGCAAGCTTAGCTTCTAATTCAGCACGACGAGCTTCAAAGAATTCGATATTCTTTTTAGTTGCTGATACAGCTTTACCTTGTGGAATTAAAAAGTTACGTGCGTAACCTGCTTTAACATTAACTTGATCACCTAAGCTGCCTAAATTAGCAACTTTATCGAGTAGAATAATTTGCATTATATGTTCCCTCTGTTGCTAATTACTGATGATTATCAGTATATGGTAATAATGCCAAGTAACGAGCGCGTTTGATTGCGCGAGCTAATTGACGTTGATATTTTGCGCTAGTACCAGTGATACGGCTTGGTACGATTTTACCACTTTCTGTGATATAACTTTTTAATAAAGAAACATCTTTATAATCAATTTCTTTAACGCCTTCTGCAGTAAAACGGCAGAATTTGCGACGACGGAAATAACGTGCCATTTGGCTATTCTCCTAATAGTTTAACTTGGTCAGCATGTAAAACAAGTTGGCTTGTTTGGTTGCGTTTAGTATGTGTGCTTATAAAGCCACTAACTAAAACTTTGCTGCCTTTTTTTATGTAACTTAGCTCTTGTTGTCCACTAACAATCACAGGCATTATGCACCATGCTTGTCTTGTAAGTTCTGCTTCGATTTGTTTAGAAACGTGTTCTAAATAAAATTGACAATGCGAGATCCCACTTGGACTGATTTTTCGTATCGGAGTTTTTTTTACAATACCCGATAACATTAAACGATTATTCGTCGGAATCATCGTCCATGGTTACTTCGTTAAAATCTTCTTCAGAACTACGACGTTCATCTTTGGCTTTTAACATAGGTGAAGCTTCAGTTACAGCGTGTTTTGTGCGCATAATTAAACTGCGAATTACTGCATCATTGAAACGGAAGCTATCTTCAAGCTCGTTAACAGCTTCTTGAGTTGCTTCAACATTCATTAACACGTAATGTGCTTTGTGCAGTTTTTCGATAGGATAGGCTAATTGACGACGACCCCAATCTTCTAAACGATGGATTTTGCCACCATCAGTGGTTAACGTACCAGTATAACGTTCAATCATACTAGGTACTTGTTCACTCTGATCTGGGTGAACCATAAATACTATTTCGTAATGACGCATTATCGCTCCCTACGGATTAATCAGCTTTCTGTCGGGGCAACCGCAACCCATTGAAAGCAAGGAACATGAAAAATAGGCGGTTGAAATCGACGAGGCATTATATATCAAGTTATTGGGTTTGACAAATGAATATGCCAAGATTCTTTGTAAGACAGTGTCACTTTTAGTTGATAGGAAGTATCTGTTTTTATGACTGTTTTTTATGAAATTCTTTTGAAAAACGTCAAAAAAAAGCAGGAAAAACTTCAATAAAATCAATACCTTTCCTGACCGATTTTTGTGGTTGTAAAAATGCATTTTAAAATGTAACGATTTCTATACATTTTTGTTATCAAAATATGCTATGCTTATGAGTACCTATCATTTTTACTTATAGACGTATGTATAAAAGGAGTGTTTGATGGTTCAGGAAACTATTTTTAGCAAAATCATTCGAAAAGAAATCCCAGCTGATATTGTTTTTCAGGACGATAAGGTGACAGCATTTCGTGATATTTCTCCTCAAGCGCCGACTCATGTGTTGATTATCCCAAATAAACTAATTCCAACCGTTAATGATATTAAGGAAGAAGATGAAACCATTATTGGGCATATGATGGTTGTTGCTGCCAAAATTGCAAAACAAGAAGGTATTGATGAAAGTGGATATCGTTTAATCATGAATTGTAATAAAGATGCAGGGCAAGAGGTTTTTCATCTTCATATGCATTTATTAGGCGGTAAAAATTTAGGTAGATTAATAGGTTAATCATGATATGAAACAGATCAAGCGTATATTTGTTGTTAGCTCATTAGCTTTTTTGTTAGCGGGTTGTCATCTTCTTGGAAACTCTCAAAAAACCGAAGTAAAACCGCCTGTTGATGTTAATCAACCTGATGATACCGGTGTGATTGAAATGCCTCCTGAAATTGCTAAACAGACTGATTGGAATTCGGTATTATCACCATTTATCAGTAAATTAGTGAGTTCGTCATCTTTAGACTCAGATAATAAGTTGATTTTAATTAGCGATATTCAAAACCGTAGTGGTGATTATCTTGCCAATAATAAAATTGCTGATGCATTGCATCAATTAATGCACAAACAAAATACGTTCACTGTAGTTGATCAACAAGCGATAATCCAAGCTAAACAATCACTGGGTATTTCGACTGATGATAAGCTTGTGTCACGAGGTAAGATGATTGGTTTAGCTAAGTCGATGAATGCAAATTATGTCCTTTTTACAACAATTTATAAAGTGCCAAGCGAAAGTACTGATGCCGATTTAGCTATGGAATTACTTTCAACGAAAAGTGGCGAAATATTAATTAGAGTTGCGTCGAAAGATTTTCCAAAACCGTCTGATAGCAATAGTAATGCACAATCAAAACAAATTGGAGATAATCAATAATGGGGCCGTTGTTGATTGATGTTGATGGTTTAGCATTAACTGAAGAAGATAAAAAACTGTTGCAAAATCCGTTGATTGCAGGGGTGATTTTATTTAGTCGTAATTATCAAGATCAAGCTCAATTGATGGCATTGATAAAACAGATTCGAGCTGCCTCTTCACAGCGTTTATTAATTTCGGTCGATCATGAAGGTGGGCGAGTTCAGCGATTTAGAGAGGGGTTTACGGCAATTCCTCCTGCGCAATCGTTTGCGGCACTTAATAACCTTGAGCAAGCAAAGTCTTTGGCTTTTGATGCCGGTTGGGTTCTTGCTATGGAACTTATTGCTTTTGATATCGATCTTAGCTATGCGCCAGTTTTAGATTTAGGTCACGATTGTCTTGCTATCGGTACACGTTCTTTTCATCAAGATGTCGATATTGCTTATCAAGTTGCTTCCGCTATGATTGATGGTATGCATGCTGCAGGTATGAAAACTACAGGCAAGCATTTTCCTGGGCATGGTCATGTGATTGCTGATTCACATAAGGAAACGCCTGTAGATCATCGCGAAAAGTCGCTTATTGAACTCGATATGCAAATTTTTGCCAAATTGATTGCGGATAAAAAACTTGATGCAATCATGCCTGCTCATGTTATCTATCCTGCTTTTAATAATAAACCTGCTAGCGGTTCGCCATATTGGCTTAAAACAGTGCTTCGTGAGCAATTACATTTTGATGGTGTAATCTTTTCTGATGATTTATCAATGGAAGGTGCTTCAGTAATGGGGAATCATGCTGAGCGAGCCCAAGCTGCGTTAGCTGCTGGTTGTGATCTGCTTTTGGCTTGTAATAATAGGCAAGGGACATTAGCTATTTTAGACCAATTAGCAGCATTAGATAAGGTTCATTCCTTAACATCAGATAAAGCAAAATGTTTATTAACCAATACAAAAATCACCTATGTAGAATTAACAAAAAGTTCTGAGTGGCAACATCGTCGTGATAATTTATTAAAACTTAATGAAAAGTGGACAGAGTATGCAAGCAGCAATCATTGAAATAGATAATGACCAACTTCTGGTTGCCTATAATCATGTAGCTAGAGCACTATTTGCTCAAAACGATTTAGTATTAAATCAACCCTTTAATTATCAAAAGGTCTTCAATCTTGATAATACAATAAATATAGATGGACAAGATGATACGATTATTGTGTTAGATTCTCAGCACGTTTTATTGCAAAAAGTGATGGAATCATCTAAAACAATATTTATTTTACAACCAATTGAATATTTAAAAAAAAGGTTATCAAAAATAAAGGTTGTTGGTTCTCAAGCTTTTGATATCTTTGCCAGCCAAAGTTTAGTCATGCAAAAACTTATTGCTCAAGCTAAAGCATTCTCAATGCAAAGAGAACCATTGCTTATCTCTGGCGAAACTGGTACAGGTAAAGATTTGCTTGCTAATGCTTGTCATCAATACAGTTCACGTGGCGATCAGGCTTTTCTAGCATTAAATTGTGCAGCTATGCCTGATGAGGTTGTTGAAAGTGAATTATACGGGCATGCAGCTGGCGCTTATCCTGGCGCTATTGAGGGTAAAAAAGGTTTTTTTGAACAAGCAAACGGTGGCTCAGTATTGCTTGATGGCATTGATGAGATGTCTTTTCAAATGCAAACTAAATTATTACGTTTTATCAATGATGGCTATTTCCGCCGTGTGGGTGATGATAATGAAGTTTATGTCGATGTTAGAATTATTTGTGCAACAAAAGTCGATTTAGCTGATTTGGTTGAACAAGGTAAATTTAGAAAAGATCTTTATTATCGACTTAACGTACTATCGCTTAATTTACCTTCTTTGCAACAGCGTAAAGACGATATTGAATCACTTACGCATATTTTTGTAAATGAATATGCCAATAAACAAGGTATCATACCACCAACAATTGATGATAATGTTATTGATAATTTGACCCGTTACTCATGGCCAGGTAATGTAAGACAACTTAAAAACATACTTTATTCGGCATTAGCACAATTGACCTCGCCTAGGTTAACGGTCAAAGACATTGTGTTACCGACTCCAATCACATCGCAATTATCGTGGGTCAACAATATTGAAAATAAAACTCTTGATGAAATAACTAAACAGTTTGAAAAAGAGATCTTATTAAAATTATATGATCAATACCCAAGCTCAAGAAAGCTGGCCAAAAGATTAGGTGTGTCGCATACGGCGATTGCAAATAAGTTGAGAGATTATGGGATAGGGCGGTAAGTTTGTTTAATAGCACTAAAAGAGTTTTAGTAACAGGAGGAGCTGGATTTATTGGTTCTGCTGTCATTCGATATATTATCGAACATACTCAAGATCATGTCATTAATATTGATAAATTAACCTATGCGGCAAATTTGAACTCGCTAGCAATGGCTTCTAGCAGTGAAAGATATATTTTTGAACAAGTTGATATTTGTAATCGACAAGCATTGGATCGTGTATTTCAACAATATCACCCCGATGCTGTGATTCATTTAGCGGCTGAAAGCCATGTAGATAATTCAATAACCAGTCCTATTGCTTTTATTGAAAGTAATATTATAGGAACTTTTACACTTTTAGAAGCTTCTCGAAATTATTGGAATAATTTGTCTGATGAGAATAAAGAGAAATTTCGTTTTATCCATGTATCAACTGATGAAGTTTATGGTGATCTAGGTAGTACGAAATCATTTTTTACAGAGGTGACACCCTACTCACCAAGTAGTCCTTATTCCGCTTCTAAAGCATCAAGTGATCATTTAGTTAAAGCATGGTATCGCACATATGAGTTACCAACTATTATAACACATAGTACCAATAATTATGGACCTTACCAGCATACTGAAAAACTGATTCCATCTGTAATTTTTAAGGCACTGGCAGGCAAGCCCATATCCATTTATGGCAATGGCTTACAAATACGTGATTGGATATATGTAGAAGATAATGTCAAAGCTATATATTCTGTCTTAAAGAAAGGTAAAATTGGCGAGACTTATAATATTGGTGCAAATAGCGAATATACGAACTTAGATACAGTACAAATTATTTGCTCAATGATGGATGAACTTATTCCAAAACACCCAAATGGAATCAAACGATATCAAGATTTAATTCAATTTATATCTGATAGACCAGGCCATGATTATCGATATGCTATCGATTCATCGAAAATTCAAAAACAGTTAGGCTGGAAGCCACAAGAGAAGTTTGAAAGTGGATTGCGAAAAACTATTGAATGGTATTTAAATAATATAGGAACTCAAGGATAACTTATGCTACCTAATGTACCGATTGTCATGCCAGCCTATAATGTGGAAAAATGTTTACAAAAGGGTTTTGAATGGTGTTTTTATATTAGCAATATAAGAATTAATTTTTATTGTATGAATCGCTCGTGCTGTTTACAGTAATTTGAGAAACTACTGTAATGAATATACATAAAAAACAAAACTAACGCCTTATCACAGACAAGAGATATGGTACTTATATCATAAAGAAAAAATAACGGTCACTGATTTGGCAAAACGCTTTATGGTCACTCGGCCTACCATTTATAATGTACTAAAGAAAGCCTGATCGTAGCTTTTTGTGCCTTTAACCAGTAAGAATGAACGTTATAAAACCATTTGTTATGGAATTAAACGTTTGGTTAAGGTTGGAAAGTTCATTGAAGATAAATTAATACGATAAGCATAATATAGTTAAACCCCATAAAGCGATTTCGGGGAAAACGCCTTATGAGTTTCGAGAGAATTATTTTAGCTATGAAGTGAAAACAACCTTGTTTTTTCTACAATTCAAATTATTAAGTGTATTGACTTAAGCTTACTAAGCTCTATAAAATAGAACATCATTTTTTTAAATAAACAACGTCTTTTCTATATTTTTTTAATTTTGGGTTTAATCAGATTAGTAAAGTGTTTAAGTAGGATTAAATATGACATTACTTTCAGTTGTTTTGCCCATGTATAATTCAGAAAATTATGCGTATTCTTGTATAAATAATATACTTTCTCAATCATTTATTGATTACGAATTAATTATAATTGATGATGGAAGTTCTGATTCTACGAAAGCTATTTGTGAGCAGTTTAAGTTTGACTCAAGAATAAAGTATTTTTATCAAATGAATGGGGGATCACATAAAGCAAGAAATTTGGGTATTGATAAAGCAAAAGGTAAATTACTTACATTTATTGACTCTGATGATGTTATACCTAATAATTATTTTGAAGAGCTAATTAAAATGTATAAAGATGGTGTAAATTGCGTATTTTGTGATATTTATCACCAAAAGCACGAAGGATTAACTAAAAGTTTTTTTTTCGAACAGGAGAGTTTATCATTAAATAAAATAAAAGAGATCATACATATGTTGAGTATTGATTCTTTTCCTGCTCCTTATGCTAAATTATATAATTTAAGTGAGATAAGAAGGCTTAACCTTAAATTCCTTGAGTCCGATAATTATTTTGGTTTTGCTGAAGATTTTTATTTTAATTCATTATATTTAATTAATTCTCAAAAGCTAGTTTATACAAAAAAAACATATTATATCTATAATAAACTTAATCAAAATTCACAATGTAATAACCCTGATCCAGAAGTCCAAAGAAGAAATAATATTGATAGAGCTAAAGTAATTTATTCAATATTGCAATATATGTTTAATAAGGGGCTTAATATAAGAAAATATAATGCTATTTTTTTTATGATAAGAAAGCATTTGCAGTGGGGGGGAGATGTCACTAAAGAAGCCTTGTTAAAGTTATTGAAAAATTCAAATTTACCCAAGTCTTACATGAAAAGAATATACTGTTTTTCTTTAAGTATTTTCTTGTTTGGTTATTTTAAAAAATGATGAGGTCTTTTTATTTACTATGATTCCTAGAATAATTCATTACTGTTGGTTTGGTGATAATCCTAAACCCAAAAAAGTTCTTGATAATATAGCTAATTGGAAAAAAAAGCTTCCTGATTATAAATTTGTAGAATGGAATGATAATCATCTTCATTTAGCAAACAACAACCGATATGTAAAAGAAGCTTATCAGGTAAGAAAGTTTGCATTTGTATCTGACTATTTTAGAATATATGCTTTATGGACTGAAGGCGGTATATATTTAGATACTGATATTACCTTATCACAATTTTTTGATTCTTTTGATTCTTTTTTAGAATTGGAGTTCTTTTCTTGTTATGAAAATTGGAGAGGAATAATTCATCCTATTTCAACTGCAACATTAGGGGCATCTAAGAGTAATGATTTTGTTAAAGAAATTTTGGATACTTACGAGCACGATAGGTTTATTAAAAACGGTGAGCTGGATCTTACAACTAATGTTGAGCGAATAACGACGATTTTAAGAAATAAAAATTTGGTTTCTGAACCTTTTGATAAATTTAATACTTTAAAAATTTCTCCTAAAGAAATTATTTTCCCATCATATTACTTTTGCGAAGAAATAGAAGGATACTTAAATTATTGTGTACACCAGTTCTATGTTTCTTGGAAAGATGATACTGATAATGTAATTATTCCAATCAAGGTTAAACAACCATTTAAAGTCAAATTTCGGATTAACAAAAAAATACAATTTGTTAGATTGAATAAAGAAATAATACCAAATAAAATATTAGTTTCTTTTTCCTTTAAGAAAAAGAAATATGCATTTATTATTGTTTAAATAGGATACTCGATGTTGCAACCTAAATTGACTGTTATAGTGCCTGTTTATAATACAGAGAAATTTTTGAAAAAATGTTTGGATAGTCTAATTAACCAGACCTTAAAAGATATTGAAATTATTTGTGTCAATGATGGCTCTAAAGACAATTCACATCTTATTCTAAAAGAATATGCAGATAAAGATTCCCGAGTCAAAATTCTTAATAAAACCAATGGTGGGTTATCATCAGCAAGAAATATGGGAATTGATTATGCTAATGGTTATTTTATTACTTTTCTAGATTCTGATGATTATGTTGAAAATAATGCATATGAGTTAGCTTTATCGAGATTTGTTAGTGATGAAGTAGATTTTGTACATTTTTCAACAAATCTGATAATGGAAGATAATGATTGTGAACGTTATAATCAAGAATATTTTCAACATAAATTTAGTGGTTTAGTTAAATTAACAAGTTACGTTATCCAATTTTTAGACGTTTGTGCATGGAATAAAATATATAAACTTTCGATTATCCAAGATTATCATATAAGATTTCCAGAAGGTAAATTATATGAAGATAATCCTTTTTTCTGGTCATATGCATTAATGTGTGATTCTGCATACTTTATGCCTGAAAAACTTCATCACTATCTAAGCAGAAAAAATTCAATTATGAATTTAACTTTAAAACTTTCTAAATCTAAAATTAATGAATTAAATCATGAGTTAGATCGATTATTGTGTCTCGAAGAACTTCTAACTTTTATTTTTAAATGGAATTTATTTTATAAAGTAGTTTTAA